>NZ_CP083547.1 GCF_025144145.1 Leisingera sp. M658 | reverse complement strand
CTCGACAAGATTGAAGAGGTCGCCGACGCGGTGGTTGTCGGCCAGTCCTTTGACAACGACGTGCGGGTGGTTCTGTTTGTGCAGACCGCCGAGGGTACGGTGCTGGATGATGCGCTAACCACCCGTGTCAAAACGGAAATCCGCAAGAACGCCTCGCCGCGCCATGTGCCTGCGAAGATCATCGCCGTTACTGACATCCCGCGTACCAAATCCGGCAAGACCGCCGAGCTGGCGGTGCGCGATGTGGTGAACAAACACCCTGTCCGCAACCTCTCCGGCCTCGCCAATCCGCAGGCGCTGGCGCTGTTTGCGGATCACCCTGAATTGCAAGTCTAACCCCAAAGGAGCGAGACCATGCCCCTGACCATGAACCGAGACGTCTTCATCACCGCTGCCGTGACCGGCTCTGGCGGCACCCAGGATAAATCTCCCCACGTGCCGCGTTCGCCTAAGCAGATTGCCGACAGCGCAATCGCAGCCGCCAAGGTCGGCGCCGCCGTAGTTCACTGCCATGTGCGCGACCCGGAAACCGGTGCGCCGTCCCGGAAACTTGAGCTGTACCGGGAGCTGACCGACCGTATCCGCGATTCCGAGGTGGACGTGGTGCTGAACCTGACCGCGGGCATGGGCGGCGATATCGTCTTTGGCGGGGTTGAGAGCCCGTTCCCGGTCAATGAGGCCGCCACCGATATGATCGGCGCGACCGAGCGGATGGCCCATATCGCTGAATGCCTGCCGGAGATCTGCACCCTGGACTGTGGCACCATGAACTTTGCCGAGGCCGATTACGTGATGACCAACACGCCCGGCATGCTGCGCACGATGGGGCAGATGATGACCGATCTGGGCGTGAAGCCCGAGATCGAGGCGTTTGATACCGGCCACCTGTGGTTTGCCAAGCAATTGGTAAAAGAAGGAATTTTGGAGCCGAACGCGCTGGTGCAGCTGTGCATGGGGGTGCCGTGGGGCGCACCCAATGACCTCAACACCTTTATGGCGATGGTCAACAATGTGCCCAGCGATTGGACCTGGTCGGCGTTCTCCCTTGGCCGCGACCAGATGCCTTATGCGGCGCAGTCGGTGCTGGCGGGCGGCAATGTGCGGGTTGGTCTGGAAGACAACCTGTTTCTGGAGCGGGGCGTGCTGGCCACCAACGCACAACTGGTGGAGCGCGCGGCAGGCGTTATCGAGGGTATGGGCGCCCGGATCATCGGCCCGGAGGCGGTTCGCGAAAAGCTGGGCCTGACCAAGCGCGCACCGGTGGCGAAGTAAGCGGGCAACCGGGGGGGCCTGCGTGCCCCCCCGAACACCGCTTATGCACCGCTGCGCTGCGGCAAAGCGGGCGGATTGGGGGCTCGCCCCCAAACCCCCAGGATATTTTCGGCAAGAGGAAGAACCGGACGGTTCTCAGAGGGCATCACATGAAAACAGCAGCAATCATCGGCGGCGGGGTTATTGGCGGCGGCTGGGCCGCGCGGTTCCTTTTGAACGGCTGGAACGTGCGGGTGTTTGACCCGGACCCGGACGCAGAACGCAAGATCAGCGAGGTGCTGGGTAATGCGCGGCGCGCGCTGCCGTCGCTGTATGACAAGGCACTGCCGCCTGAGGGCGCGCTGACCTTTCATTCGGATATGGCCGAGGCCGTGGCGGAGGCATCTTGGATCCAGGAAAGCGTGCCGGAGCGGCTGGATCTAAAG
Source organism: Leisingera sp. M658 (assembly GCF_025144145.1). Classification (NCBI taxonomy): domain Bacteria; kingdom Pseudomonadati; phylum Pseudomonadota; class Alphaproteobacteria; order Rhodobacterales; family Roseobacteraceae; genus Leisingera; species Leisingera sp. M658. The sequence continues at coordinate 165,585 of NZ_CP083547.1, read as the reverse complement.
CACAAGATCCATGCGCAGATCCAGGCGCACGCCCCGGCCAGCGCGGTGATTGGCTCGTCTACCAGCGGCTTTAAACCCTCGGAGCTGAATGCGGAAGGCGCCCGCGCCGTGGTGGCGCATCCGTTCAACCCGGTTTACCTGCTGCCGCTGGTCGAGCTGGTGGGCGATGCGGGCACTTGCGCGCAAGCCTCGGACCTGCTGCGCGGAGTGGGGATGTATCCGCTGACCGTGCGCAAGGAGATCGACGCCCATATCGCCGACCGGCTGCTGGAAGCGGTCTGGCGGGAAGGCCTGTGGCTGATCAAGGACGGCATCTGCACCACCGAGGAGCTGGATGAATCGATCCGCATGGGCTTTGGCCTGCGGTGGGCGCAGATGGGCCTGTTCGAGACTTACCGGATTGCCGGCGGCGAGGCGGGCATGAAGCATTTCATGGCGCAGTTCGGCCCGGCGCTGGAATGGCCTTGGACCAAGCTGATGGATGTGCCGGAGTTCACTGACGGCCTGGTGGACCTGATCGCGGGCCAGTCGGATGCGCAGTCCGGGCACATGCCGATCCGCGCGCTGGAGCGGCTGCGGGATGACAATCTGGTCGGCATGATGCGTGCACTGAAGAAATCCGGCAGCGGGGCTGGCGGTGTGATCAACACCCATGAGGCCGCGCTGCCGGTGCCGGACGCGGCGGACCTGCCGGTCACTGTCAGCCGCCCGGTGCCGCAGAGCTGGACCGACTACAACGGCCACATGAACGAGGCGCATTACACCGAGGCCTCGGCCCAGGCGACCGACCGCTTCATGGAGATGATCGGCTGCAATGCTCAATATATCGCCGCGGGCGGCAGCTATTTCACCGTCGAGAACCACGTGCGCTTTCTGGATGAGCTGCATGAGGGCGATGCGCTGACCGTGACCACCCAGGTGCTGCAGGGCGCAGGCAAGAAAATGCATCTGTTCCACCGCCTGCACGGCCCCGAGGGCCAGCTGGCAGCGACGGTGGAAACGCTGCTGTTGCACATGGATCTGAACGCGCGCGGCACTTCACTGCCGTCGCAGGCCGTTGCGGACAAGCTGGCGTCATATGCCGCCGCCCATGCCGGGCTGCCGCTGCCCGAGGGTGCGGGGCGCCACGTCGGCCAGCGGGGCTGAATTGAGAACCGGCGGCTTGCGGGCTGCCGGTTTTCTGTTGCGGGCCGGGCCTCCTCCCCGGTCCGGCCCGCATTTTTGAACCATGGCCGTTGGGGAGGGCCGGAAATTTGCCGCCCGGGCAACCGGGCAGCCCCCGCGGCGGAGGAGCGCCGGGGGCATTTGTTCAGGGACAAGGGAGGACAAAATGTCTGAAAGTAATTCCAACAACAGCCACCTGGTGGCAAAGTCCGGTTTCTTTACCGGTCTGCATCCGGGGATGGGCATCGCAGCCAAGGGGATGATCGCCGCCTTTGTGATTTTCACCGTCCTGAATGTCGAATTTGCAGGCGGATTATACAAATCCATCCGCGGCTGGATCGAAGGCGGCCTCAGCTGGTATTACATCTCGGTTCTGGCCGGGATCATGTTTTTCTGCTTCTTCCTGATGTTCTCAAAGTTTGGCAGCCTGCGGCTGGGGGACGATGACTCGCGCCCGGAATTCAGCAACTTCAGCTGGTTTGCGATGCTGTTCTCGGCCGGGATCGGCATTGGCATCCTGTTCTTTGGCGTGGCGGAGCCGATCTTTTATTTCGATAACTCGGCGGTCTGGGGCTATCCCAACAACCCGCATGCCGAACTTCAGGGCCATTCGGAAATGAACATGCAGCGCGCGGTTGATGCGATGCGGGTGACTTATTTTCACTGGGGATTCCACGGCTGGGCCTTGTACGTGATCGTGGGCCTGTGCCTGGCTTATTTCGGCTTTCGCAAGAAGCTGCCGCTGACCATGCGTTCGGCGCTGTATCCGCTGATCGGTGAACGGATCTATGGTCCTTGGGGCCACTGCGTGGACCTGCTGGCGGTGTTCGGTTCGGTTTTCGGGATTGCGACATCGCTGGGTCTGGGTACCAGCCAGATGGCCACCGGCCTTAATGTGCTGTTCGGGCTGGAGCCGACTATGACGCTTAAGATTGTGCTGATCGTGATCGTGACAATCATTGCAACCGTGTCGACCGTATCCGGCGTGGGCAAGGGCATCCGGTTGATTTCCGAATGGAATATCTGGCTGTCGATGTTCCTGCTGGCCGCCTTTGTGGTGATCGGACCGGTCAAATGGCTGCTGGGGTTCTATGTGACGACGCTGGGCGATTACATCTGGAACTTCATCCCGATGGGGTTCTGGACAGCCAGTTCCGAGGAAAACATCGCCTGGCAGGGTGGCTGGACCATCTTTTACTGGGGCTGGTGGATTGCCTGGGCACCGATGGTGGGCATGTTCATTGCCCGCATCTCGCGCGGGCGCACCATCCGCGAGTTCATGGTGGGGGTGCTGTTCGTGCCGACCGCGATTGCTTTCTTTTGGCTGTGCATGTTCGGCGGCAACGCCATCTGGCAGGAGCTGAACATGGCCGGCGGCCCGGGCGCTGATGGCGGTGCGGGGGTGATCCAGACCGTGCAGGCCTGGGATCTGCCGTCGGCGCTGTTCGGCACCATCGGCAATCTGGGCGCCACTTCCTGGCTGGGGGATCTGAGTTGGACCGCCTGGCCGCTGTCGGCGCTGGCGACGCTGCTGTTGTTCTCGTGGTTTGTGACTTCGGCGGACTCGGGCACGCTGGTTATCACCACCATGCTGTCGATGGGCGACGACAACCCGCCCAAGAAGTTCCGGATTATCTGGGGCGCGGGTATCGGCGCCACTGCGATTGTGCTGCTGTGGGCCGGCGGTCTTGGCGCCCTGCAGACCGCGTCGATTGCTGCGGCTTTCCCGATTTCCTTCGTGATCATCGCGATGACACTGGGGCTGTACAAGTCACTGAAAACCGATCCGTCTGCATCGCCGATCAGTGAAGCCGGCGCTGCGCCGGACGGCACCCGTATTGTGCAGGACCTGCGCGCCTGAGGCGGGCCCCGCCGGTGCAACGAAAATGCGCCGGGCCTGTAGAAAGGCCCGGCGCAAAAAATTGTCAGCTGACAATTTTGATCAGTCGCAGGCAGCGGTGACGATGATCTCAACCTTCAGGATTTCGCGCGCCAGTTTGGCCTCACCGCAGGCGCGGGCCGGGGCGTGGCCTTCGGGAACCCAGGCGTTCCAGACCTCGTTCAGCTCAGCGAAATAGGACATGTCGGACAGCCAGATCACCGTTTGCAGCAGGCGGGTCTTGTCGCTGCCGGCCTCGGCCAGCAGGGCATCGACTTTGGCCAGGATTTCGCGGGTCTGCTCGGCTGCGGTGTCTGCTTCGGACACTTGGCCGCTGAAATAGGCAACACCGTTGTGCTTGACGATTTTGCTGGAGCGGGCGGTGGTGCCGGAACGGGTGATGGTCATGCTGTAAGCCTTTTTTGTCATGAGATGCTGCGGACATACCGGCTGGGGCTGCTGGCGGAAAGGCCGCAGATGCAAAAGACTGCCGGGCCGGGGTCTGCGGCGTCCCGGCCCGCTGGTGTCACAATTTGATCACCGCCATTTTGTCCTGGGTCATGTCATGCATGGTGTAGCCGATGCCGCCGGTGTTGTAGCCGGACTGGCGGCGGCCGGCAAAGGGCATCCAGTCAACGCGGAACGCCGTGTGGTCATTGACCATGACCGCGGTGGCATCCAGCTGGCACACGGCCTGCATCGCGGTGTCCAGGCTTTTGGTAAAGACCGCCGCCTGAAACGCGACCGGCAGGCTGTTGGCAACCTCAATCGCTTGCGGGATGCTGCCGGTGCTGTAGACGCAGATCACCGGGCCAAAGATTTCCTGCTGCGACACGCGGGCCTCGGCAGGCGGGTCCAGCAGCACGGTGGGGGCATAGGTGGTCTCGCCCAGGCGCTTGCCGCCGGTCAGGACCTTGGCACCACCCTGTACCGCCTCGTTCACCCAGTCCTCGACACGGTCAACCTCGGCGGGGCGGATCAGCGGGCCGCAATCGACGCTTGCGTCGGTGGCATCGCCGACCTTCAGCGCCTGTGCGGCGGCGGCCAGTTTCTGCGCAATTTCTTCGGCCATTCCGGCAGGCGCGAACACCCGCTGGACCGAAACGCAGACCTGGCCGGAGTGGTAGAAACCGCCCTTGGCCAGTGCCGGGATCATCGCGTCAATATCCGCGTCCCCGGCCACGATCACCGGGGCAGCACCGCCGTGCTCCAGCGCGCAGCGGGTGCCGGGGGCAAGTTTGGAACGCAGCATCCAGCCGACGCGGGCCGACCCGATGAAGGAGACGAAGCCGGCGCGGGCGTCAGTGATCATCTGTTCGGCCACGTCGTTGCTGCAGACCACCGAACGGCACCAGTCCTGCGGCAGTCCGGCCTCGTGCAGCATGGCGACAAAGGTCTGGCACGACAGCGGCGTGTCCTGCGCCGGTTTCACGATCACCGGGCAGCCGGTGGCCACGGCGGGGGCGACCTGATGCACGATCAGGTTCAGCGGGTGGTTAAAGGCGCTGGCAGCCACCACCACGCCAATCGGCTCGCGCTGGGTAAAGGCGATGCGGCCCGCGCCGGCCGCGGTCAGGTCCATCGGGATTTCCCGCCCCGTCATCTGGCCGATCTCATGCACGCACAGTTCCACCCCGTCGATGGCGCGTTTGACCTCGACGCGGGCGTCCACCAGCGGCTTGCCGCCCTCGCTGGCGATCAAAAGGGCCAGCTCGTCAAACCGCGCCTCCATCAATCGGGCGGTTTTCCGCAGGATTTCAATGCGCTGATAGGCGGGAAGCCAGCCATCCCGCTGGCGGAACAACCCATGCGCGGTTTCCAGCATAGCGTCGATTTGCGCCCAATCACTGGTCTCGACCGTGCCGATGCGTTCCAGGCTGTAGGGGTTCACGACTTCGACGGTTTTGGTCATATCAGACATACCTTTGCGGCCAGTTCATCAATCAGAACGCGTTGGTTTTCACTGTAATCGACCGGCACGTCGATCAGATGCACGCCGCCTGCGGTAAAGGCTTTCTCAAACGTGGGCACCAGATCTTCGGTGCGCGCGATCCGGTGGCCGGTGGCGCCGTAACTGTTTGCATACTGGACAAAATCCGGGTTGTTGAATTCCAGCCCCCAGTCGGCGAACCCGGCGTGCGCCTGCTTCCAGCGGATCATGCCGTATGAGCTGTCGTTCAGCACTGTCACCACCAGGTTAAGGCCGAGGCGGACAGCGGTTTCCAGCTCCTGGCTGTTCATCATAAAGCCGCCGTCGCCGCAGATCGCCATCACCCGGCGGACCGGGTTCAGCTGCGCGGCCATCATCGCCGAGGGCAGGCCCGCGCCCATCGTTGCCAGCGCGTTGTCCAAAAGCACGGTGTTGGGCTGATAGGCCTTGTAATTACGGGCGTACCAGATCTTGTAGATGCCATTGTCCAGCGCAATGATATCGCAATCATCCATCACCTTGCGGGTATCCGCGACCAGCCGCTGCGGGATAATGGGGAAGCGCGGATCATCGGCGCCTTCGGCAATATGCACGTCGGTCTCTTTCTTGATGCGCTCGAAATAGCCGCGGTCGAAATCCAGCGGCCCGCCCAGGATTTCCCCAAGCCGGGTAATGGTCTGGGCCAAATCGCCGACCACCTCAACCTGCGGGAAATAGACCTGATCGACCTGCGCGGCCTTGTAATTCACATGGATCACCTTGGTGCCGCCGTGCTCCATGAAGAAGGGCGGTTTTTCGACCACATCGTGGCCGACGTTGATGATCAGATCGGCGCGTTCGATGGCGCAATGCAGATAGTCGCCGTCCGACAGCGCCGCAGTGCCCAGGAACAGGTCCGAGCGTTCGTCGATCACCCCCTTGCCCATCTGGGTGTTGAAGAATGGGATCCGGGTCAGATCGGCAAAATCACACAGGGCTGAGCGCGCCTTGCGCCGGTTGGCGCCGGCACCCAGCAGCAAGAGCGGCATCTTGGCGTTGCGGATCATCTCTGCCGCCTCGTTCAGCACTGCGTCGCCGGCCACCGCGTAGTGGCGGGGATGCGGCTGCAGGACTGTGGTATCGGTGTCTTCGGCGGCGATATCCTCGGGCAGTTCCAGCAGCACGGCACCGGGCCGTTCCTCCTGCGCGGTGCGGAAGGCCTCGCGGATCAGCGCGGGAATGGTGTTGCCGTGCACGATCTGCTTGGACATCTTGCAAATCGGATCGAACAGGCTGACCACGTCGATGATCTGGAACTGGCCCTGTTTCGATTTCTTGATCGGCTTCTGGCCGGTGATCATGATCAGGGGCATGCCGCCCAGATGGGCATAGGCCGCAGGGGTGGCCAAATTGGTGGCACCGGGGCCAAGCGTCGCCATGCAGACACCCGCCTTGCCGGTGAGGCGGCCATAGGTGGCGGCCATGAAGGCGGCGCCTTGTTCATGCCGGGTCAGCACCAGTTCGATTGATGAAGGACGCAGGGATTCCAGCAGATCAAGGTTTTCTTCGCCCGGAACGGCAAAGACATATTCGACGCCTTCGGCCTCCAGCGCGGCGACAAAGAGATCCGAGGCTTTGACCGGCGCGTGCGCCGCAGAGTGAGTGTCAGGCATGAAGGCTCCTGTTCGTTGAAAGTGGTGTTGACGGCGGATGAGGTTACTCAGCTGCGTGTTTCTGTTCCGGCACCGGAAACAGCTCCTCCATCGAGACAGAGCGGCCGTTATCCATGACAATCCGCGCGTGGTATCGTTTCAGCAGCCGCGGCTCGGCAACGCCGCAGCTGTGGGCGAGAATGCCGACCTCCTTGACCATGTTTTTGGCATAATAGGCGACGCGCTCGGATTTGCTGGCGGGATCCAGGCCGAATTGCAGCTTGGGGTCATGGGTGGTGATGCCGGTAGGGCAGGTGTTCTTGTTGCACTGCAGCGCCTGGATGCAGCCAAGCGCAAACATGAAACCGCGCGCCGAGTTCACAAAATCCGCCCCGGCGCAGAACGCCCAGGCAACCTCGGACGGGTTGATCAGCTTGCCGCTGGCGCAGACCTTGATGCGGTCGCGCAAGCCATAGCGGGTCAGGATGTCCACCGTCAGCGGCAGGCTTTCGCGCAGGGGCATGCCCATATTGTCGATCAGGCTCATCGGGGCGGCGCCGGTGCCGCCGTCGGCGCTGTCGATGGTGATGAAATCCGGGGCGCTTTCCATACCGCGCGACAGGATTTCCTGGCACAGCCCTTCGACAAACCCATAAGCGCCGACCACCGCCTTGAAGCCCACCGGTTTGCCGGTCACGTCGCGGACATAGGCGATCATGTCCAGCAGGTCGCCGACGCAGTCAACTTCGGGGTGGCGGTTGGGGCTGATCGCGTCTTCGCCGGGGATGAGGCCGCGGATGGCGGCGATTTCTTCGGTCACCTTGGCGCCGGGCAGAATGCCGCCCTTACCCGGTTTGGCACCCTGGCTGAGTTTCAGTTCGAACATCCGCACGCAGTCATGCGCCGCGACCGCGCGCAGCTTATCCTCGTCAAAGCCGCCCCCGGGCTTGCGCACGCCGAACTTGCCGGTGCCGATCTGGAACACGATGTCGGCGCCGCCCTCCAGGTGGTAGGGCGACAATCCGCCCTCGCCGGTGTTGAGCCAGATGCCCGCCTTTTTGGCGCCATGCGACAGCGCCCGCACGGCGGGAACGGAAATGGCGCCAAAACTCATGCCGGAAATGTTGAAGATCGACGCGGTGGTATACGGCGTGCGGGCATAGGGACCGATAGTGACAGCCGCTGGATCCTTGGCGTCCTGCTCCAGTGCCGGAAAGGGGCAGTTGGCGAAATAGACCGTGCCCGCCGGGCGCAGATCACGGGTGGAGCCAAAGGCGACGGTGGAATCCACATTTTTGGCCGCGCGGTACGCCCAGGAGCGTTCGGCCCGGTTGAAGGGCATCTCCTCGCGGTCCAGGGCAAAGAAGTACTGCCGGAAAAACTCCCCCATATGTTCAAAGAAATAACGAAAACGGGCCACCACCGGGTAATTGCGGCGCAGGGTGCTGTCGGTCTGGGTCTTGTCGCGGATGTAGATCACCACCAGCCACAAAACGCCGGCGCCAAAGACAAAGATGAACGCATATGACAGGAATTCGAGCAGCGCCAGTACGGTGCTGGATATCTGGGACATGTTTTCCGTCGCTCCTTCAGGGGCTTGGCGGCGCGGTTGGATCCGCATGCCTGGCTTTTGTCGTTATAGAATGCGCATTTGTACGGGGCATTGCATTCACGGGGTGATCACAACCTCAGGAGCCACGCGTCAGCAAGCCTGGCGTGGCTTTGTTCCGGGATACTGCGGCAATGGGGGGAAACTTGTCCAGCCTTCGGCGCGGCATCACGGGCCTTATGCGGCAGCGCTGCAGGCGTCGCGGATATCCTGGCCAAACAGTTCCACCGCGCGCCGCTGGACCTGACTGCGCCGGACAGCAAGCGAAAAGGCGGACTGCCAGCGCAACTGCGGGTGCGCCAGCTCCCGGAACCGGCCCGCCTTGACCCGGCTTTCCGCGAAATGCACCGGCAGCGGGCCCAGATACTGCCCGGTCTCGATCAGCATCGCCATCGCTTCCATATTGGCGACCACTGCAGTTGGATCCGGGCGGTCAAGCCCGGGAGAGACAAGCCTGTCATAAGAGCGCTGGCAGTGCGGATACCTGGCGATCTCCTGCGGGTTGATCAACGCATCCGGCGCAGTGAACAAAGGGTGGTCCCGGCCGCAATAAAGCCGGTGCTCTTCGCGGCACAGCGGCTCATAGGACAGGTCCGTGACCTGGTTGCGAAACGGCGCAATGGCCAGATTCAGCGCGCCTGAAATCAGCTGCTGGGTCAAACCGGCGGGAGAGGCGACAACGATTTCCAGCCGCACCTCGTTCGGGCGGGCCAGAAAACGCCGCAGGGCCTGGGCCAGGTTGAGGCCGGGCAGGCTGCTCACGGCATCGACCACGCCGATGCGCAGATCGCCGGTGACCGCATCGCGCAGTTCCAGCAGTTCGGCGTCGAATTCGCGGGCGCTGCGCAGGATGCTGCGGGCCTTCTGATAGGCGATGGCGCCGCGTTCCGTCAGCCGGAACCCGCCGCGGCCGCGCTCGCACACCCGGTAGCCGAGCGCGGTTTCCAGGTCGCGGATGCGGATGCTGATGGCGGATTGGGTGATCCCCAGCGCATATTGCGCATCGGAGAACCCGCCGCAGTCGGTCACGGTGACAAAAGTTTCCAGCAGCGTGTTGCGCAGCAGTTTCATGTGCCTGTTCCTCCCCGGCGGTCCTGCAGGCATTGCATGATATTCTTTCATGTAAAGATAAACAGTATAATATTTTTTCATACAGTGTTCTGTGCTGAGCTGCCGCCGGACCTGCAAATGGAGACACATATGTCTGGACACGGTTACGAAGCCGGCCGCCTGAACCTGCCCTTTGTCGGCATCGCCACCTTCAGCAAGAAACCCTATGTCGAGGATTGGGACAGCATAAACGCTGACGTCGCCATCCTTGGCGCGCCGTTTGATTCCGGCTGCCAGTTCCGCCCGGGCGCGCGTTTCGGCCCGCGCGCAGTGCGCGAGGCCTCGACGCTGTTCAGCTTCGGCCATGCCGGCGCTTACGACCACGAAGATGACGCCACCTATCTGGGCGAAGATGTGCGGATCGTCGATCTGGGCGATGCTGACATCATCCACACCAAGACTGAGGAAAGCCACGCCAATATCGAATACGGCGTGAAGAAGATCCTGGCGGCTGGCGCCTTGCCCGTCACGATCGGCGGCGATCATTCGATCAACATTCCCTGCATCAGCGCCTTTGCCGGAGACTGCGCCGGAAACGGCCCGATCCATGTGGTGCAGATCGACGCGCATCTGGATTTTGTTGACGTGCGGCACGGGGTTACGGACGGACACGGCAACCCGATGCGCCGGGCGATTGAAAAAGAATACGTCTCCGGTATGACCCAGCTGGGCATTCGCAATGTGTCCTCCACCGCCCGCGAAGGGTATAGCGACGCACGGGCGCGCGGCTCGGACATTCTGTCGGTGCGCCAGGTGCGCAAGCTGGGGACAAATGCGGTGCTGGCGCGCATCCCCGAAGGTGCCCGCTATTACGTCACCATTGACATCGACGCCTTCTGCCCGTCGATTGCGCCGGGCACCGGCACGCCGAGCCATGGCGGTTTCCAGTATTACGACGTTCTGGAAATCCTGCAGGGCCTCAGCAAACGCGGCGATGTTGCCGGTATCGACCTGGTGGAAGTGGCCCCAGCCTATGACCCTTCGGAAAGCACTCAGATTCTGGCCGCACAGCTGTTGTTGAACTTCATCGGCTTCATCTTCCACAACCGGCGCTAAGGTTGCAGGGCTGCTTCTTTCTGGTCGGAAATACCCCGGGGAGCGCGAGGGGCCGGCCCCTCGCTCCTGTCATTGCCGCAAGCGCCGCGGGGTCAGGGGGCCATCTTGCCCTCGGCAAAGGCCCGGGCGGCTGCGACCGCCTCCGGATCAGGCTCTGCCCCGGTGAACCCCAGCAGGTATCCTTCCAGCCGCGCGGTGCGGGCCTGCATCGGTTCGCGGACTTCCAGTGCGTGATAGCCGCATTGCATGAAATACAGGATCCGCGAGCGGGAATCGGCCTCATACGGTGTATACCCGTGGCGCATGAACATGGCGGTGACCGCCTCCAGCCGCAGCGCATCTGCCGCATCGATCCGGTTGCGCACCTTGCCGTCGCGCCGGGACCATTCCCGCACTGCAAAATCCAGACTGGCGTCAAACAGATCGGGATCGACAAAACAGCGGAAGAAATTGCAGACCGCCCAGGAAATATTGCCGGCCGGCAATTCGCAATGGGTCAGGATCGGATCGGTATTGCGCGCCTCCCAATCGTCCAGCAGCGCCTCCAGCAGGTGTTTGCGGCTTTTGAAGTACCAGTAGAAGCTGGAGCGCGAGACGCCGAGCCGCTCGCCGATGGCCAGCACCTTGACGCCTGCCACCCCGTCGCTGATCAGCAGGTCGCGGGCCACGTTCAGCCAGTCTTCCGGCGTGACCTTCACATGGCCGCTGAGGGGTTCCTTGTCCGGGTTGTCCCGGTGCAGCACCGGGGCGGCGCGTTTGGCCATGTCAGCTCTCCGGCGGGGCGCCGCCGTCTGCGGTGCGCTTTGCGATGAAGCTTTTCAAGGCCTCAACGCGGGTGTCGTCAGTCTTGGGCCGGTTATCATGGGCCAGGATGTCCTTCCAGACCCGGGTTGCGCGCTGGTTGGCGTCCAACGCCCCGCGCTCGGTCCAGGTGCCGAAATTGGCGTAGTCATGCACCACCGGCTCATAGAATTCGGTGCTGTAGCGGTCCATGGTCTGGGGCGCAGCAAAGAAATGGCCGCTTGGCTCCACCTGCTTGATTGCAGTGCCGTAGCCGATCTCGTCCGCACCTGCCTGGGCGCCGGCGCACAGCTCGGCAATCATGTTCAGCACTTCGGCGTCGGTGATCAGCTTTTCATAAGACACCGACAGCCCGCCCTCCAGCCAGCCAGCCGAGTGTATGATTACCGTGGCGCCAGCCATCAGGCAGCCCCAGAGGCCCATCTGGTTTTCATTTGCCGCCTGCACGTCATTGCTGTTTGAGGCCGACCCGGCCGCCGACCGCCACGGCAGACCAAGGAAGCGCGCCAGCTGGCCTGCCGCCAAGGAGGCCTGGAAATGCGACGGGGTGCCAAAGGCAGGCGCGCCGGATTTCATGTCCACGTTGGAAGTGAAAGTGCCGTAACAGACCGGTGCGCCGGGGTTGGTCAGCTGGGTCAGCGTCAGGGCGGCCAGCACCTCGGCATGGCTAAGGGTGATGGCGCCCGCAACGGTGATCGGTGCCATTGCCCCCATCAGCGTGAAGGGCGTGATGATCGACACTTGCCCGTGGCGTGCAAAGTCGATCAGCCCCTGCGCCATCGGAATGTCCAGCGTGCGCGGGCTGTTGGTGTTGATGATGGTGTAGCAGCGCGGCTCGGACCGGAACTCCGCATCCGACAACCCGCGAAAGTCGCGGATCATCTCAAAACAATCCATCACCTGCGGTGTCCCGCGTGAGAAGATGAAGGGGAACTTGTCGGTCCGGGTCATCTGCGCCTCGGTGGTGAAGTAATGGCGCAGATGCATCGGCACGTCCTGCGGCTCCACCTGGGGAGAGATCATGTGGAAGACGTCGAAATGATGGGTAAGCTGCAGGTATTCTAAATAATCCTGCGCTGATCCAGGGCGGCGTCCGCGCTCCAGATCGGTGGCATTGGGGGCGCCAGCGCCCGCCTGAAACACCAGGCTGCCCAGCTCCAGCGTGATATCCCGCTCACGGGCACCGGCCCGGCAGGTGATCGAACGGGGCGCGGTGGCCAGCGCCGCCTCGATGATGTCGCGGCCGATATAGACCATTTCGCTGGTTTCATCGACGCGGGCGCCGGCCTTGGCATAGATCCTGCGGGCCTCGGGCAGCAGCACCTTCATGCCCAGCTCTTCCAGCATTTTCAGCGCGGTTTCATGCATCTCCGCGATCTGATGCGCCGGGAACACCTCCATCAGCGGAAAGGGGTTTTTCAGCTGGCGGTAGTTCACCTTGCGCTGCGGAGCAGGGGCGGCGGCGGATTTACGGGTCCGGCGGCGTATGCGGGTAGTGCCGTTGGTCTCAAGAGTCATCGGGTCAGCCTCTCATCGCTGTGCCGGACGGGTCGTAGGGTGAGGGCGCAATCACCCGCGCGGCGCGTTCCTGGCCGACGATGTGCAGGGTCAATTCAGTGCCTTCTGCGGCTGCATCGCGGTTCACCATTGCCATTGCCAGCGATTTTCCGGTGCTGTGGCCATAGCCGCCCGAGGTGACAAAGCCGACGCGGGTGCCGCCCTGCCAGACGGGTTCGTAGCCGCTGGCGTCTGCGTCCGTCGCCTCGATTTCCAGCGTCACAACGACCTGCGCCGGGCCGCCTGCCTCGCGTTCCTTCAATGCCGCTTCGCGGCCGATGAAGTCCTTGTCCCAGTCGATCCAGCGGTCCATGCCGGTTTGCGCGGCGGTGTAGCCTTGGGTGAATTCGGCGCTCCAGATGCCAAAGCTTTTCTCCAGCCGCAGGCTCAGCAGCGCATTGAAGCCGACTTCGCGCAGCCCCAGATCCGCGCCAGCCTCCAGCAGGACCTCGCGCAGGGTGATGTGCTCGGCGGCGGAGCAATGAAGCTCATAGCCCAGCTCCCCCGCGACAGAGAGGCGGCCCGCCTTGAGGCGCAGCATGCCAATGTCGAAGGTGCCGCAACCCATGAACGGCAGGTCGGCGATGGGGGCATCTGTCAGCTTTTCCAGCACTTTGCGGCTGTTCGGGCCGGACAGGCTGAAGCCGGTAATGGCATCGGTCACGTCGCGCACCCCGACGTCTTCGCCCATGTGGTCCTGGAACCAGCGCATGTGCCATTCGCGCAGGTAGTAACTGCCCATGATCCACCAGCTGCCGTCACCCCAGTTGAACACCGTGAGGTCGCCCTTGAGGCGGCCTTTGGATGACAGCATCGGCGCCAGTTTGGCGCGGCCCGGCTTGGGCAGTTTTGACGCCATGATGCGGTTGAGCCAGGCCTCGGCGCCTGCACCCGAAACCTCGAACCGGGAGAAGGCGGAGATGTCCAAGAGGCCTACCGCCCCGCGCACCGCCTTGCATTCATCTGCCACGATTTCAAACGCGTTGGAGCGTTTCAGGGTCGGGGTTTCGGTGAAATCTTCTGACGGGGCGAAATAGAGCGGGATTTCCAGCCCGTAGCTGGCGCCCCAGCGGCAGCCTGCGGCGGTCATGTCCGAGTAGGCTGGGGCTTTCTTCAGAGGGCGGCCTGCGGGCAGCTGCTCGTTGGGGTAGGTCATGACAAAGCGGCGGGTGTAGAACTGGCCGGTGGTCTCCTTGATAAAGCGCTTGTTCTGGGCGTAGTCGCCGAAACGCGCCACATCCATGCCAAACACATCCGCCTCCGGCTCGCCATGGATCATCCACTCAGCCAGCGATTTGCCGACACCGCCGCCCTGCAGGAAGCCTGCCATCACGCCGCAGGCGCACCAGTAGCCGGGTTTGCCGCGCACCGAACCGACCAGCGGGTTGCCGTCAGGCGCAAAGGTGAAGGCACCGTTGACCCAGGTCTTGACGCCGGTATGCTGCAGGGCCGGGTAGCGCTCAAACCCCAGGGTCAGTTCGCGTTCGATCCGGTCGGGGTCTTCCTGCTGCAGCTCGAACCCGTATTCCCAGGGCGCGCCGTCCATCATCCAGTGCTGGTGGTCAATCTCGTAGATACCAAGAAGGATGCCCTTTTGGTCCTGACGCATATAGGTGAACCCTTCAAGGTCGACGGTCATCGGCACCTCAAAATCGAGCTGTTCCAGTTCGGGGATGGTATCGGAGATCAGATAGTGGTGGTTCAGCGGCGAGACCGGCAGCTCGACGCCCGCCATGCGGCCCACCTGTTTGGCCCAGAGACCGGCGGCGTTGACCACATGTTCGGCGTGAATGGTGCCCTTTTCTGTGACGATCTGCCAGCCATCGTCCACCTGATGCAGTTCCAGCACGCGATTGTTTTCAATGACTTCCGCACCACGTTTCTTGGCAGCACCCGCATAGGCATGCACGGTGCCGGTGGTATCCACATAGCCCTCGCGGTCGGCCCACATGCCGCCGAGGATGCCCTCGGTGGACATGATCGGGCACAGCTCACCCGCCTCCTGCGGGGTGATCAGGCGGCAATCGTCGATGCCGATGGATTGGAAAGTGCGATAGGCCGATTGCAGCCATTCCCAGCGGTCGGGCGTGCCTGCCAGGGTCATGCCGCCGGTCATATGCATGCCGACGGGCTGGCCGGATTCCTGTTCGATCTCGGACAGGAGGTCGATGGTGTACGCCTGCAACGAGGCGATGTTCGGGTCGGCGTTCAGCGCATGAAACCCGCCCGCGGCGTGCCAGCTGGACCCGGCGGTCAGCACCGAGCGTTCGATCAGGCAGACGTCGGTCCAGCCGAACTTGGCCAGGTGATAAAGGACGGAGGCGCCGACAACGCCGCCCCCGATGACAACGGCACGATAGTGCGACTTCATGGATTTGCTCCCTGTCTGCTGCCGCCGGGCCAGCGGGGCGTGCCGCCGAATCCACCCTTTGGACATTTCTGTCCAATTCATCGGCGATCCTGGACAGTCTTGTCCAGAAAAATCGTGCGCAGCGGGGTCAGGAGCGGGGCCGGGTCACAAATCCAGTTCGATTGTGCCGGACGCAGGGACGGCGCAGCAGATCAGGGTTTCATCTTCTGCAATCGCCGCCGCCGGTGCACGGCGGTAGGTCACCTTGCCTGCGCCGAGCCGGGTGCTGCAACTGCCGCAATTACCAGCGCGGCAGCTGAATTCGGGCGTCAGCCCATGGTTTTCGGCCAGTTCCAGCAGGGTGCCGTCAACAGGGGTCCATGGCTGTTCAAATCCGGATCTGGTGAAACGGACAATGGCAGTTTCCGCTTCTGGCACGGCTTCATGGACAGGCGGGGCATCTGCAGTGCGCACCAAGGCGGACGGCCCGAACGCCTCGGCGTGGATGTCCGTGTCATCAACCCCAAGACTGAGGAGGCTGTCATAGGCGGCTTGCATAAACCCGCCGGGACCGCAGAGATAGATATCAGCACCTTCCTGCGGCAGCAGTTGTTGCAGAATTTCGGCATTGACGCGGCCTGCCAGATCGAAATCCCGGCCCTTGGCTTCGCCCTTTGCAGGCGAGCTGATCAGCGAGAAATAGCGGATCTGCCCGCCAGAGGCCCGCTCCAATGCACGGAATTCGCTGGCGAACGCACGATCCGTCACTGTGCGGGCTGCGTGCAGGATGGTGAGCGGGCGCAGATGCCGGGTGCGCAGCCCCTCGCGGAGAACATGGCGGGCCATGGCGATCATCGGGGTGATGCCGACGCCGCCTGCGACCAGAAGTGCAGGACGCCGGTCTGAGGCATCCAGAAAGAACGCGCCCCGCGGGGCTTTGGCCTCAATCACCGAACCCGGTTGCAGGGTGTCATGCAGCAGGCGGGACACGGTACCGTTCTCCTCGCGTTTGACCGAGATACGATAGTGGTCTTCGCCTGGGGCTGAGGAGACCGTGTAAGTCCGCACCAGCGGCGTGTCTGCGCCGGGCGGCGCGGTGCGGAGGGTCAAGAACTGGCCGGCCTCAAACGGCAGCAGCGGGCCGCCGTCCTCCGGTTGCAGATAAAACGAGCGGATTGCGGCGCTTTCCTGTTCAACCCGTGCAATTTGAAACCGGCGCCAGGTGCTGCGCTGTGTTTCCAGGGATTTGCGGGCCTCAGCCTCGCTCCAGGTATCCGTCATCATTGTGTTTGGAGAAAACGCACCGCGTTCGGCGCGGAAAGGCAGAGCACCCTTTAGCCAGACGCCTTGGTGCAGGGTGAAGCGCCAGCCGCGCTCGGCGCCGTGAAAGGCGGTGACATCCGGGTGGTTTTCGTCCAGCAGCTCAACCGTGCCGGTCAGCAGCAGCAGGCTGCCGGTGGTAAAATCCGCAAACGCCAGCCCTGCGCGCGGGTTCAGCAGGAAATTTCCCAGCGTGTTGAAGTGGTTGTTGCCGGGGAAATCGGGGATGGTGAGGGTGTTGCCGTCAATGCGGACAAAACCGGGCCGCCCGCCCCGGTGCGTGACATCGACACCTTCACGTTCAGGGTGTTCCGCCGCAGGCACATGGCTGGCGGCAAAGAACATGTCGGCATCGGAAATCAGCGCGGTATGGGCGCTGCCGAACCTGTCAAATCGCTGCGGCTTGGCAGGGGTTTGCGCCTCTGCCGGCTTCAATTCCCGCAGTTGGATGTATTGCGGGCAATTGCCAAAGGACTGATCGACCCGCAGGGTAAACCCGTTGCGCGCGGCGGCAATGACCCGGCCGTTGACCCGGTTGCGGCGGCGGCTGTGCAGCTCGATCCCCAGCAGCCCCAAGGGAGCACCTTTGCGGATGGCGGCATGGACAGGATCCCCCGTGCCGCCGCTTAGCGAAACATGCAGATGCCGCGCATCCGGCGTTGCGGCAAAACCGGGCGGGCCGCACAGCAAGCTTGCCCAGGGCCAGCCCTGATGGTCCACCGCGCCAGCTGCCAGAAACGGAAGTTGCGCATAAAATTCCCGGTGCTGATCCGGCATAAAGGGGCGGATCACCCTGCGGGCGAAGGCTTCCATTGCGTCGCGCTTGCCTGCGCGGCGCTGCATTTCCTGCTCGCCCTCGTGAAAGGGAGAGGGGCTGTCTGCGTCAAAGGGAGTCATGGAAACCTCCTGTTTGCTGAAAGAAAAGGGCGGCAGCCGCCACAGGAGCCGCCGCGCAAAGGGTCAGGCCGCCAGGCCAACCTTGGTGGCGGGCATCGGCTTGAAACCTTTCAGACCTTCGATGCGGGCCAGATGGGCGCGCACATTCGGGTAGGGCTCCAGCGAGATACCGCCCTCTGGCGCGTGGGCCATGTAGGAATAGACCGCCACGTCAGCGATTGTGGGGGCGTCGCCGGCCAGGAAGCTGCGGCCCTCCATATGGGCATCGATCTTGCTCAGCACACGGGCGGCGACGGTGGCGCAGAACTCCGCGTCCAGGGCTGCGTTAAAGACGGTGATCAGCCGCGCTGCAGCGGGTCCAAAGGCAATTTCGCCCGCGGCCAAGGTCAGGAACTTCTGCACTTCCGCTTCCAGAACCGGATCGGACGGCAGCCAGGACGGCGCGTATTTGCGGGCGAGATAGACCAGAATGGCGTTGGAATCGGTGATCACGGTTTCGCCGTCCTCGACCACCGGCACCTGGCCGGCGGGGTTCAGCGCCAGAAAGGCGGGCTGTTTGTGTTCACCGGCTGCGAGATCAACATTGATCACCTCATGGGCGATGCCGGCGAGGCTGGCGAACAGCTCCACCCGGTGGGCGTGGCCGGAGAGGGGGAAGCTGTGAATGCGGATGGAATGCGGCATATTTGGGGTCCTTTTCTGTGGCATGTGCCATGAGGTGTTGAAGACACAGGCAAGATAGCGGCCGCACGTATGGGCGATAATATTCTATTTTGGCGATTGATTGTGTATGCAGGGTTCATAAAGGGCCGCACTGGGGGAGACGTGATGGACAAATTGGACTGCATGCGCACTTTTGCTGCCGTAGCGGCGCAAAGCTCTTTTACTGATGGCGCGCGGCAAATCGGGATCAGCACCAAACTGGCCAGCAAATACGTGGCCCGGCTGGAGGAACAGCTGGGTGCGCAGCTGCTGAACCGCACCACCCGCAAGGTGACGCTGACCGACACGGGCCGCGCCTATCTGGAGCGCTGCCTGCCGCTGCTGGATCAATTCGACGAGCTGGAGGATGTGGTGCAGCTGCGCCAGCAGGAGCTGGCAGGCCCGGTCCGGATCACCGCCCCCACCGGCTTTGGCAGCCGCGAGCTGGTCGAAGCCCTGCAGCCGTTCCAGCAAAGGCACCCCAAAGTGGCGGTTGAGCTGGTGCTGTCGGACCGCCACTTGCCCATCTTGGAGGAGGGCGTGGACCTGGCGGTCCGTTTTGGAACACTCAAGGATTCGACGCTGGTGGCCCGAAAACTCTGCGCCATGCGGCTGGTGGTGGTGGCATCGCCGGCCTATCTGGCGGCACAGGGCACCCCCGCCGAACCCGAAACACTGGCCACCCACAACTGCCTGCTGCAGATGACCTCGCCGCAGCCGGATGCCTGGACCTTTGGCCGCAAGGACCGGCGGCGTACCATAATTGTCGGCGGCAGCTTTCGCGCCAATTCACCGCGTGCCGTGGCCCATATGGCTGCCAGCGGCCTGGGGATTGCCCGTTGCCCGCACTATACAGCGCTGCCGTTTCTGCAGGACGGCAGGCTGCAAGTGCTTTTTGAACAACAGGAAACCGATCCGATCACACTCTATGCGGTTTACCCGTCCAGCCGCCATCTGACGGCGCGGATCCGGGCCTTGATCGACCACTTGGCGGCCTGCTTTGGACCGGGCTGACCCAGGCGCACAGCACGGCCTTGCCGGCCTTCTTCATCTTTCTGCAAATACTCCGGGGAGCGCGAGGGGCTGGCCCCTCGCAGCCCGGGTCCGGTTTTCGAAACGGTTCCGGACCGGCAGGACAACAATATTGTCCTATATATTTTATACTTGAAATAAATGTTCAAGCCTGCGTAGGCTCGTATCAAGGGCTGGCGAAAGATCAGCCGGAGAGATGCAGGCTGCAGCGGGTCTTGGCTTCTGCCGGGGCGGCGTTAAAGTCGCAAGCATTTGATCCAAAACCCTGGCTTCGGTCCAGGGCATGTTCTGGGAGGAAAGACGTAATGAAGACCATTCGGATGCTCGCCATGGCAGCGGCAGTCCCGGCGCTGGCGGCTGCGGCCCAGGCTGACACCAAGATTGGCATGATCACCACATTGTCCGGCGGCGGCGCCGGGCTGGGTGTGGACGTGCGCGACGGCTTTATGCTGGCAATCGAACAGGACGGCCGCGACGGTGTCGAGGTGGTGATCGAGGATGATCAGCGCAAACCCGATGCCGCGGTGCAGATCGCAGACCGGATGATCCAGTCCGAAAAGGTGGATATCCTGACCGGCATCATCTGGTCCAACCTGGCGATGGCGGTGGTGCCCGCTGCCACTGCGCAGGGCGTGTTCTACCTGTCACCGAACGCAGGCCCTTCGGCGCTGGCGGGCAAGCGCTGCCATCCGAATTATTTCAACGTCGCCTGGCAGAACGACAACCTGCACGAGGCCGCGGGTGCCTATGCCAATGAGTCAGGTCTGAAAAACAGCTTCATCCTGGCGCCGAACTACCCGGCGGGCAAGGACGCGCTGACCGGCTACAAACGGATGTACGGCGGTGAACTGGCGGGTGAGATCTACACCAAGCTGGGCCAGACCGATTACGCCGCCGAGATCGCACAGATCCGCGCCTCCGGTGCTGACTCGGTCTATTTCTTCCTGCCCGGCGGCATGGGGATTTCCTTTCTGAAACAATACGCTGGCAGCGGCGTGGACCTGCCGGTGGTCGGACCTGCGTTCTCGTTTGATCAGGGCATTCTGCAGGCGGTGGGTGATGCCGCGCTGGGGGTGAAGAACACCTCACAGTGGAACAAGGACATCGACAACGCGGCCAATGCCGGTTTTGTCGCGTCTTTCCAGGAAAAATACGGCCGTCTGCCGTCGCTTTATGCCAGCCAGGGCTTTGACACCGCCAACCTGATCCTGAGCGCGCTGGACAAGGCGGAGCCTGGCGACCAGGATGCCTTCCGCGCGGCGCTGAAGGCAGCGGAGTTCGCATCGGTCCGCGGTGATTTCAAATTCGGCGGCAACCATCACCCGATCCAGGACATCTATGTCCGCGAAGTGATCAAGGAAGGTGACGTCTTTACCAACAAGATCATCGCCACCGGGCTGAGCGACCACGCCGACGCTTACGCCGGCGAGTGCAAGATGTAAGACAAACCGTCAAGCGGAGGCGCCACAGCGCCTCCGCCGCGGCAAACTACCCCTTCGGAAATTCAAATGACCTATATTCTAGTTCTGGAGCAGATCCTGAACGGGCTGCAGTTCGGCGTCATGCTGTTTCTGATGGCAGCCGGGCTGACGCTGGTATTCGGGGTGATGGGGCTGATCAATCTGGCCCATGGTTCGCTTTATATGGTGGGCGCTTTTGCGGCCGCCGCCGTTGCCGGCTGGAGCGGATCGTTCCTGCTGGCGCTGATCGCAAGCCTTGCCGCTGCCGCCGCAGCCGGGGCGCTGATGGAGCTGGTGGTGATCCGCCGCCTGTACCGGCGCGACCATCTGGACCAGGTGCTGGCGACATTCGCGCTGATCCTGATCTTTTCCGAAGGCACCCGCTGGCTGTTCGGATCTTTCCCGCTGTTTCTGGATGTGCCGCCTTATCTGTCGGGACCGGTTACCCTGCCGGGCGGCATTGAATACCCGCTGTACCGGTTGGCGATCATCCTGATCGGGCTGGCCATCGCCGCGGGCCTGTTCCTGCTGATCGCCCGCACGCGGATAGGCATCCAAATTCGCGCAGGCGAGGCCGACCGCGAGATGATTGCCGCCCTTGGCGTCGATATCTCCAAACTCTACACACTGGTGTTTGCCCTTGGCGCCGCCTTGGCCGGTCTGGCCGGCGCGCTGGTGGGCGCGATCCAATCGGTGCAGGTCGGCATGGGCGAGCCAGTGCTGATCCTGGCCTTTGTGGTGATCGTCATCGGCGGCATCGGCTCGATCAAGGGCGCATTGGCCGGCGCGTTGCTGGTGGGGATGACCGACACTTTGGGCGGGGTGTTCCTGCCGCGGCTTTTCGCCCTGTTCATGGAGCCTGCCAGTGCAGCCTCGGCGGGTGCATCGCTGGCGTCGATGCTGATCTACATTCTGATGGCGGGGGTTTTGCTGGTGCGCCCCTCGGGCCTGTATGGAGGGAGCGCATGATGCTGACCCGTGAAACCCTGCTGAACTGGGTGATGATTGCCGCGCTCTTGATCGTGCCGCTGGCGGCCTGGAGCCTGGATGAGCCGTTCATCATCACCCTGGCGACCAAGGCGGCGATCCTGGCGCTGGCCGGGGTGGGGCTGAACATTGCGCTGGGGCAGGGCGGGCTGATCAGCCTGGGCCATGCGGCGTTTTTCGGCATCGGCGGCTATGCCATGGGCATCCTGGCGGCCCATGCCCAGAACTATGAGCCGCTGTTTGAATGGCCGTTTATGTTTGAGGGCAGCAACCAGATGCCGCTGATCTGGCTGGTGGCGGTTGCCGCCAGTGCCCTGGCCGCGCTGGTGATCGGGGCGCTGTCTTTGCGCACGTCGGGTGTCTATTTCATCATGATCACCTTGGCGTTCGGCCAGATGCTGTATTACTTCGCGATCAGCTGGAGCGCCTATGGCGGTGAAGACGGGCTGTCGATCTGGGTCCGCAATGACTTCCCGGGCCTGAACACCCTGGACCCGATCCAGTTTTTTGCCATTGCCTATGTGATCCTGTGCGGCGTACTGTTTTTCACCGCCCGGCTGGCGCGCTCGCCCTTCGGGCTGGCTCTGTCCGCCGCGCGCCAGAACGAGGAGCGGGTCGAGGCAGTGGGCCTGACCCCGTTTACCCTGCGGCTGACCGCCTTTGTGATTTCCGGTGCCATCACCGGGCTGGCGGGGGCGCTGTTTGCTGACCTCAACCGCTTTGTCAGCCCCACCATGCTCAGCTGGCACACCAGCGGCGAGATCATGATCTTTGTTATCCTTGGGGGTGTTGGGCGGCTGTATGGGCCGGTCGCCGGTGCCGCGCTCTATATCCTCTTGGAGCATCTTCTGGGCGGGATCAGCGATTACTGGCAGATCTTCCTTGGGATCCTGCTGCTGCTGATCGTTCTGTTTGCCCGCGGCGGGCTGATCGGGGCGCTGGCCGGACGGGAGAAGGCGCATGGTTGAAACGGTTCTGAAAACCAAGGGCCTGAACAAAAGCTTTGGCGCATTGCAGGCGAGCCGAGATGTGTCGCTGGACCTGCGGGCGGGCGAAATCCACGCGCTGATTGGCCCCAATGGCGCGGGGAAATCGACCCTGATCAAACAGATTGCCGGTAATCTGGCACCTGACAGCGGCACGGTGGAGCTGCTGGGGCGGGATGTGACTGCGCTGAATACCGTTGCGCGGGCGCGGATGGGGCTGGGGCGGACGTTTCAGATCTCGGCGCTGGCGATGGACTACACCGTTTTGCAAAACGCGGTGCTGGGCGCGCTCGGCGGGCGGGGCGGCCCGTTCCGGTTCTTCCGCAACGTGATGAAGGACCCGGAGCTGCTGGAGCAGGCAGGCGGCGCGCTGGAGCGGGTCGGGCTGGCACAGGATGCGCATCGCCGCACTGCTGACCTGTCCCACGGCCAGCGCCGCCAGTTGGAGGTCGCCGTGGCGCTGACGCTGCAGCCAAGATTGTTCCTGATGGATGAGCCGATGGCCGGGCTTGGGTCCGCAGGCTCCAAGGCGTTGACCGGCTTCCTTGACGGCTTACGTCAGGAGGCGCCGATCCTTTTGGTGGAGCACGACATGGACGCGGTTTTTGCCTTGGCCGACCGGATCAGCGTGCTGGTTTACGGCCAGATCATCGCAACCGGCACCGCCGATGACATCCGCGCCAATGCCGATGTGCGCCGTGCCTATCTGGGAGAGGAGGACGCCGCATGAGCCTGCTGTCTTTACAAGGGGTTGAAGCCGCATACGGCCCGGCGCAGGCGCTGTTCGGGGTCGATCTGGAACTCGCCGAGGGCGAAGTGGTGGCGTTGATGGGCCGCAACGGCATGGGTAAATCCACCACCATCAAGACCATCTGCGGCATGCTCGCAGCCACCAAGGGAGAGCTGCGGTTTGACGGCCACGACCTGCGCCGGCTGCCCTCCTACAAGATTGCCCGGCTGGGTATCGGGCTGGTGCCCGAAGGGCGGCGCTGCTTTGCGCCGCTGACGGTTGAGGAAAACCTAACGGCTGCAGCACGCCCTGGCCCGTGGGATTTCAAGAAAGCAGCAGAGCTGTTTCCGCGGCTGGAGGAACGGCGAAACCAGAAAGCCGGGTCTTTGTCCGGCGGCGAACAGCAGATGCTGACCATAAGCCGCGCCTTGATGACCAACCCGCGCCTGCTGATCCTGGACGAGGCGACCGAGGGCCTGGCGCCTGTGGTCCGGCAGGAGATCTGGGCCGCGATTGGCCGCCTCAAGCGTGAGGCGGGGCTTGCGATTCTGGTGGTGGACAAGTCGCTGAAGGAGCTGTCGGCTATTGCTGACCGTGCGGTTATCCTGAACAAGGGCAGCAAAGCTTGGGGCGGTGGCATCGGCGAACTGCCGGCAGAAGTGGCGGACCGGTTTCTAGGCGTTTAGATTGTAAACCCCAGTCAGAAATGCCATCGGCTGCGCAAAGCAGAAGTGTCTCCAGCCACCTACGGGGAGCAAGGTTTATCAGCCCGCAGACTTCAAAATCCGAAGGGCTGAAAAGCCTTGCGGAGAAGTTGGAGGAACGGCCTGTTGAGCCCATGTGTGACATTGCTGTTTGTCGGATCACCCTAATGGTGAGACTGCGGTTCCAACAAAATCAGCCACTTAGGTCTTTGAATTTCTGAGACTCGTAAACTCTCCAGTTTTCAACCCATGAGTCGAGAACCTGCCGTTCGTCCAACGTGCGGCGAAGGTGTCAAAAGAGCCCAAGTCGGTCAATGTTGCAGTACGCTTGAATAAGTGTGAACGGCGCAAAACAGACATTCACAGGAAGGATGACACCTCCCACAGGTTCTCGGCAGCAGTCTTACCGGTGCTCATATTCGCCAACTTAGGAACGAGATCACCTGTGCAAAAGTTCAGCTCCAATCCTGCACCGGTTACTGATTGTACATGATCCAAAAATCTTTTCAGTTCTTCGAGCGCGGGCCTGCCGATACATATTGCCATTACAAATAAGGCATAACTTGGCTTGGACTTTGTTTCACCCCAGGCGTGCCAACGACAATGGGAAGTAAGCGTTCATGATTCCAGAAGCCCTTCCGGCTCTGATCGCGGCGTTTGCCTCCCGCCAACCCGGGAGGAAATCATGAAACTTTACAAGTCTGGCTGTGACATACTGCCCGCAACCCTCGAAGACTCTGCTCACAATGCGAAGCGTCGGAATGACGAAGTCAGCCGGCGTGAATTTCTTGCCATGGCGACAACGTTCGGGGCCACTACCGCAACAGCCTACACCATGCTGGGCATGAATGCCCCGGCTTTCGCGTCAGAAACACCAAAGACCGGCGGAACGCTGCGGATCGGGATGGTTGTTCGGGAAGGCAAGGATCCGCGGTCTTATGATGACAGCCCGCAAGCCAACATCAGCCGGGGCTGGCTTGAGTATCTGGTGCGCTACACTCATCAGTTCACCTTTGAGCCGATGCTTCTGGAAAGCTGGGAAATCAGCGAAGATGCAAAGACCTACATTCTGAATGTGCGCCCCGGGGTGACCTGGCACAACGGCGATCCACTTACCGCGGAGCATGTCGCATACAATATTGAACGGTGGTGCGATAAGGGGGCCGAAGGCAATTCCATGGCGGGCCGGTTCGGGACATTGATTGATCCCGATACCTCAAAGGCGGCTGAGGGAACCATCGAAGTGGTTGACACCTCGACCGTGCGGCTGAACCTGCCGAACCCGGATATTACACTGATCGCCGGCATGGCGGACTATCCCGCAGCCATCGTGCATCCAGACGCCGGCAGTGCAGATCCTTTCAAGGCGCCACTGGGGACAGGTCCCTACACCCTGGAAAGCCATGAAGTCGGCGTTAAAGCCGTTTTGGTCCGCAAAGACGGCCACACGTGGTGGAACGAGGGCCAGGGGGCCTATTTGGACAGGATCGAATACCTGGACGTGGGAACCGACCCGACCACCATCCTGTCTTCCTATGAAGCGGAAGAAATCGACGCCAACTACGAATCCAGCGGTGATTTTGTTGCGGTGCTGACCGGGCTGGGCCTGCAGCAAAACGAAGCCGTGACGGCCGCGACCATTGTTATCCGCCCCAATCAGGACGCCACAGTGAATGGCAAAAAACCCTATGCAGACGCACGTGTCCGTCGCGCCCTGTCAATGGCGGTCGACAACTCAGTATTGCTCGAGTTGGGGGTCAACGGGTTGGGAATACCGGCGCAGAACCATCATGTCTGTCCGATTCATCCCGAGTATGCGGAAGTGGACCGGATACCTCACGATCCTGCCGGGGCCATAGAGCTTCTCAAGGAAGTCGGAATGGAAGACTTTGAGCACGAGCTGATTTCGATCGACGATGACTGGCGCCGTAACACAACCGACGCCATGGCTGCGCAATTGCGAGAAGCCGGGATCAAGGTGAAGCGAACAGTAGTTCCTGGAGCATCTTTCTGGAATGACTGGGCGAAATTTCCCTTCAGCTCGACCAATTGGAACATGCGCCCGCTCGGCGTGCAAATTCTGGCCCTGACCTACCGGTCCGGAGAAAACTGGAACGAAACCGGGTTCAACAATCCTGAGTTCGACCGTTTGCTGGCAGATGCACTGGCAACCCCTGATGCGGACAAACGCAGGGAAATCATGGCCAAACTGCAGAGGATCTTGCTCGACGAAGGTGTGGTGACGCAGCCCTATTGGCGCTCCCTTTACAATCACAGCCGCCCAAATGTGAAAGGGATGGGCATGCACCCGACCTTTGAAATCCACATGGATAAGATCTGGTTGGACGCATAGGAGGCGCACATGTCGGCCACTGAAAAGCACGTGGAAGCTGGCACAAGCAAGGAATGGAACTGGCATCCCGACTTGCCTGTCGCAGTAACACCGCTTTTCTCGTGGCCGCCAAGGCCCATGGCCACGCTCCGGTGGTTTGCGACCAACTGGTTGCCGATCACCGAATACCTGATCTACGCCCTGATGGCCTGGGCCATCTGGGCGTGGCTGGTGCCACCCTTGGAGCAGATGCAGCGCTTGAGCTGGGGATGGGTATTGCAGCTTTGGGCGCGCAACCTGATCCTGATTACGATTTTTGCCCAAGGGCTGCACCTGTGGCTTTACGGATGGAAGAAGCAAGGCGACGACTACAAGTTCGACCGGCGCGGACCAGCCAGGAATGCACGCATCTTCCTGTGGAACGATCAGTATTGGGACAATGTCACCTATGCGCTCCTATCTGGTGTGACCGTCTGGACGTTCTATGATGCCATCGTTTGGATGGCTTACGCTAATGGCTGGGCACCGATAATTACGGCCCGGAGCAATCCGCTCTGTTTCTTTGCCCTGTTCCTGTTGTTGCCTGTTGTACAATCCTTCCATTTCTACTGGCTGCACCGCGCACTGCACATCCCATGGATCTATAAACGCGTGCATTCGGTGCATCATCGCAGTGTTTCAGTCGCACCGTGGTCTGGCTTTTCCATGCATCCGATCGAGCATGTCGGCTACATGAGCCTGTTGCTGATCTTCCTGGTTGTGCCCGCGCATCCGATCCACTTCCTCTTCATCGGATTCTCGTTGGCGCTTGCTTCAGCCACGTCGCATGCCGGGTTTGAAAACTTGGTGCTGGGAGACAAGGCCCACCTGAAGATCGGGTCGTTCCACCACCAACTGCATCACCGGTATTTCGAATGCAATTATGGCGGCCCGGAAATGCCCTGGGATAACTGGTTCGGCAGCTTTCACGATGGCAGCCCGGAGGCAACGGAACGTGTGCGCGAAACCAAAAAACGCATGCACGCGAGATGAGTGGCATGGTGACACCCCAGGGCGGTCAGCGTTGATCTGGAACGCTGACCGGTGGTTCCTGAATGACGACGCCTAAACGTCGGCTGGAATGCGTCTCATCGTCGGGTCAGCTTCGATTTCTTCTTCAAGCCACCTGGTGAACAAAGCCAGTTTCGGGTTCGCTGCACGGTTTCTTGGCGTTGCAAGGTACCATTGGCTCGGCTCCGGAACAGAGAGGGCGAACGGCTGTACCAAGCGGCCCCTCTCAAGGTCACGGGAGCAGAACGGTGCTCTTGCCATTCCAATTCCATGGTTTTTCAGGACTGCCTCACGAACCAGCGGATAATTGTCAAAAACGGATCCGAATTTCATGTCGTCGCGGCTGAGGCCTGCCGCCTCCAGCCAGCAAGTCCAGTCATCAACATCTGACGGCGTGGTCGGGACACCCAGCAGCAAGAATCTCTCCAATTCATCAAGTGTCATGCCCATGTCCGGATCACCCAAAGCCTCGGGAGCGCACACCGGGTAAATGTCGGTTTCAAACAACGGGCTGTAGTTAAATCTCTTGTCAAAAGGCGGGGCATTGAAGATGCCCGCGTCAAATCTGTGCGCATCATAGTCACCGTCTTCAAAGGTTGAGATTATGCGCACGCGGGTGTTCGGATTGTCCTGAAGGAAATCGGCAAGCCTGGGCTGCAGCCACATTGTATTGAAACTCGCATAAGACTGAACGAGCAGCACATCGGGCTCGTCCGGCGCCTGTATGCGCCGGGTGGCCTTGATTATCCCCTGAATGTGTTCACGGATTGGCGGATAATACTGTTCGCCGGCTGGCGTCAGTTCGACGGACCGGCTTGTGCGTTCAAGCAGTTGAACCCCGATTGAATTCTCCAGTGCCTTGATCTGATGGCTGACGGCCGCGTGCGTCACGCAGATTTCGTCAGCGGCCTTGCGAAAGCTCTTGTGACGCGCCACGGCTTCAAAGGCGCGCAGAGAAACCAATGTTGGCATATGGGTCGTCACCGGCGGGCCTCCTTGATGAATGCAGCCTGTCATCCTTTAGCTTGCCTAACTGGCGGCAAAAATTACGGCGGCGGGTGGCATTGAGTATTTGTCCAACTTTACATGCGGTCAAACGGTATTTTCACGTCCAACGCACCGGTTAGAAATCCTTGATGAATGCAAAAATCTTTCAATTCTTCGGCTCGTTGAGAGATGGCAGATTGGCAAGTGAAGAAAGCCAAGGATTCCTTCTGTATGTCCGTCACGTCACCTTCGCTGAATGCATATGGCTACCCGTTGCTGATCAAGCAGCTGCTGACGCGTTCCAGGCTGGTCTCCGCCAGGCAAGAGATCGTCAGCGGCTCCAATATGCGGTTGACCTATGCTCAGCTCAACGAACGCATCGGCCAGCTTGCCAATGCCCTCAAGGCCAGCGGTATTGGCGAGGGCATGCGTGTTGGTGTCATGGACTGGGATACCCACCGCTATCTTGAATGTTTCTTTGCGGTTCCGATGATGGGCGCTGTGCTGCACACGATCAACGTGCGTTTGTCGCCTGCGCAGGTCCTTTACACGATCAACCATGGGCAGCCGGACCTGATCATAGTGCATCAGGATTTCATGCCGCTTATTGATGAAATCAAATCGGATTTTGACCGGGACATCACCATTGTCCCCATCGGAAACGGAGACGGTTACGAAGACTGGATCGGGGGCGCTCCAACCGGGTTTGAATTTCCTGATTTTGACGAAAGCCGGACCGCAACACTGTTCTATACGACTGGAACCACCGGCAACCCCAAGGGGGTGAGCTATTCCCATCGCCAGCTGGTGCTTCACACTTTGGGCCTGATCGCTGGTTTTGGCGCATTCCCCGGAAACGCCGGGTTTCACCGCGGCGACGTCTACATGCCGCTGACACCTCTGTTTCACGTCCATGGATGGGGGTTTCCATATGCTGCGACGATGATGGGCGTGCGCCAGGTCTATCCCGGCCGCTACACGCCAGACGCAGTTCTGCGGCTGATTGCTGATGAAGGCGTCACTTTTTCCCATTGCGTGCCCACCATTCTGTCCATGGTGCTCGACCATCCCGGCTGCCCGCAGACAGACCTGAGCCAGTGGAAAGTAATCATTGGCGGGGCCGCCTTGCCGCGCGGCCTGCAGGACCGCGCTGCTGCGGCTGGCATATCATTGCATGCGGCTTATGGAATGTCCGAAACCTGTCCGTTTCTGACGGTGGCAGATCTGTCCAGCGATGATCCGGAAAGACAGGCGCAAACCGGCTTTCCCGGCCCGCTTGTCGACCTTCGTGTTGTGACGCCAGATATGAAGGACGTCCCGCATGACGGTGAAACAACCGGCGAAGTTGTTGCCCGGGCACCCTGGCTGACCCAGGGTTATTTCGGTAACGAGCAAGCCTCTGACGAACTGTGGGCTGGCGGGTATCTGCACACCGGGGATGTTGGCTATATCCGTGAGGATGGATCGTTGCAGATCACTGACCGGCTCAAGGATGTGATCAAAACCGGCGGCGAATGGATTTCGTCACTGGCATTGGAAAACATAGCCTCCGCTTGTTCCGGCGTCGAAGACGTGGCCGCGATTGGCCTGCCACATGCCAAGTGGGGCGAAAGGCCGGTGCTGGTTGCTCAGCTTGCAAAGAATGCCGAACCGGATCAGGTGCGCCAAGTCATCCTGGAAGAATTCCAGTCGCGCGCTGACATGGGGGACCTGTCGAAGTGGGCGGTGCCAGACCGAATATTCTTTATCGATCGGCTTCCCAGGACCAGTGTTGGGAAGCTCGACAAGAAGCTCTTACGGCAAGAGATTTCTACAGGCACGGATGTGAAATCATGACAGACAAGCAGCACCGTATTCAGGCCCTCATCCGAGCCATTGTCGCGTATTTGGAGACCCACCGCAGCGATGCGCCCGGTGTTGATCTGACGCTGGACAAGCTTGCAGCCATGGATCTTTCCTGCAGGCGGCAGCGTGATGTCCCTCCCCAGGGAACCCGTCATGATCAGGTGCTGACTCAAGCCATCGCCGGCATCACCGAGCCCAAATTGCTTGAAATCGCAAAATGCCTGTCTGCGGCTAAGGATGACCTGGTCTGGCGCGAGGACAACGCGCAGTTCTATCCGCCCGGCGCCGACCTGGGAGAGGGTTATATCAAGTGCAACTTGCATTCCTTGCTGATTGGCGCCGACGCCTGCGGGCATCACCACCCGGACTTTAGCCTGGGTATCTTCATGCTGGGTCCGCGGACGTTGTACCGCGACCATAACCATGACGCGCCTGAGCTTTATCTGAACCTGTCCGAGAGATCCGGCTGGCGGTTCAGATCCGGCGAATGGCAGGACTATGCTGCTGGATCGCTTATCTGGAACGCCGCGGGCGAGCCCCATGCCACCCGGGTCTATGATCAGCCGTTCATCTCGGTCTTTGTCTGGCTTGAGAACGTGAGTTCTCGCTGCAATGTCATCCACTTCGACGACTGGGCCGAGATCGAACAAGGTCTTGCCCAAAAGTCCATCTGAGGTTTCCCAAAATGTTTTCTATAGAACGCTGCGGCAGCGTTGCAGTCATCGAGCTGAACGCCCCACCAGTGAACGCACTTGGCCTGAAGATGCGGCAAGCGCTCTCTTCGGCCGTTCATGAGTTGGAAGCTGACGAGCAGGTCAAAGCTATTGTTTTATGTTCGGCACTGCCGCTTTTTTGCGGCGGCGCCGACATCGCCGAGTTCCGCACAGGGGCAGTCTGGGACAAACCGGATCTGCCAGACCTGTGCGTAACGATTGAAACCAGTAGGAAACCTGTTGTCGCGGCTATTGCAGGCCCTTCGATGGGTGGCGCACTGGAGATCGCACTTGCCTGTGACTACCGTGTTGCCGCGCCGGAGGCATTGATGGGCCTGCCCGAAATCAAACTGGGGCTGCTGCCCGGTGCAGGTGGGACCCAACGACTGCCACGGATTGCCGGGCTGGAAGTGGCGACACGGATGATCCTTTCCGGTGACCCTGTGAAAGGCGATTTTGCTCTGTCCTGCGGGCTGGTCGACGCACTTTTCGAGAGCGGCCAGGATTTTCGCGCACATGCTATAGAGTTCGCCACCAGGATTGCGCGTGAGGGGGATCCGAAGCGCAGTTGCGCGGATATGACCGTCGCACACCCTGATCCGAAGGGTTTTCTCGCGGGTTTCCGGACCGAGATCGCGCCAAGGTCCAAAAACCTTGTCGCCCCTGAACGATGCCTAAAATCGCTTCAGGCCGCCTGCGAATTGCCGCTGGCCCAGGGGCTTGCACAGGAAAAGGCAGGATTTGCCGAATTGCTCGACACACCTCAATCGCGCGCGGGCCGCCATCTGTTCTTTGCAGAGCGTGAATGCACCAAGGTTCCCGGCGTCTCACGCGGGCAGCGGCCACGTGACATTGCATCGGTCGCCGTGATCGGCGCGGGAACAATGGGGCGCGGCATCGCCATCGCCTTTCTTCAAGCGGGGTATCCGGTCACACTTTTGGAAACTACACAAGGGGCGCTGGAACAGGGGCTGGATCAGGTTTCAAAGCACTTCCAGCGTGCAGCTGACAAGGGACGGTTCAGTCCCGATCAGGCAGAGGCTTTTGCATCCAACGCCACAGGGACGCTCAGCTATGCAGACCTCGCAGATGCCGACCTGATCATCGAAGCAGCGTTTGAAAGCATGAATGTCAAACGCCAGATTTTCGAAGCGTTGGACCAGCACGCCAAACTTGGCGCTATACTGGCCTCAAACACATCGACATTGGATCTTGATGAAATCGCCGCGGTCACGTCCCGCCCGGAGGATGTGATTGGCCTCCATTTCTTCAGCCCGGCAAATGTCATGCGCTTGCTAGAGGTGGTGCGGGGCGCCAAGACCGCTCCAGATGTCATCGCAACGGCAATTACAGTCGCAAAGAAGATCCGGAAGCTCCCTGTCACAGTTGGCGTGTGCTACGGCTTTGTTGGAAACCGGATGCTGGAGCCATACTTCCGCGAAGGATCCCGTCTGCTTCTAGAGGGGGCGACGCCGAAACAGGTGGATAACGTCCTTGAAGGCTTCGGCATGGCCATGGGCATTCATGCGATGGCAGATTTGGCCGGAGTCGATGTGGGCGCACGCGTGCGTCTGGAACGGCGTAGTGAAATCGCGCATGACCCGACATACCAGGCTGTGCAGGACAGGTTGTTTGAACTAGGCCGACTGGGTCAGAAAACCGGGCGAGGAAGCTATGTCTACGAGGGGCGGACACGGGTCGAAGACCCTGAGATTGTTCAAATCAGTGCCCATTTGGCAGACTTGCATGGCGTGAAGCGCAGGGAAATCGACGATCAGGAAATCCTTGAGCGTTGTCTGTTCCCCCTGATCAACGAGGGCTTCTTGATCCTTGAAGAGGGCATTGCGACGCGCCCGGGTGATTGCGACCTGATCTGGACCAACGGCTATGGCTTTCCGAACTGGCGCGGCGGCCCAATGCACTATGCCGACGAGATTGTATTAAGCCAGATTCTGGAACGCATGACCCACTATCGGCAGTCGCTTGGCGCCTATGGCGAGATGTGGTTCACGCCTGCGCCTTTGTTGGAAGAAGTCGCAACCTCGGGCGTGACACTTACCGCGTATTTTGATGCCAAAAAGGAAAAATCATGAGAGAAGCCGTTGTCGTCTCAACCGCCCGAACCCCGATTGGGGTTGCCTTCAAGGGTGCGCTGAACAACATCAAATCCCCTACCATGATGGGGCACGCCATTCAGCACGCTGTTGAACGTGCAGGCATGGACCCCGGTTCGATCGAAGATGTCGTCATCGGATCGGTCCTTACGGCGGGGACAGCAGGCATGAATGTCGCTCGTTTGTCGGCGCTGGCGGCGGGCCTTCCCAATACGGTGGCAGGACAGACGATCGACAGGCAATGTTCCTCCGGGTTGATGGCCATTGCGACGGCCGCAAAGCAGGTCATTGTGGATGGTCAGAATGTCGCCGTGGCAGGCGGGCAGGAAAATATTTCCACCCTGCAGAATGCCTATCTGAAATGGGCGGGCGATGAGAAAGATCCAAACGCTGTCGCCCAATCTGAACATGCTTATATGCCGATGCTGATGACGGCGGAAAATGTGGCGCAGGCATATGGGATCAGTCGTGACGCCCAGGATGAATATGCTGCACTTTCCCAAGGTCGGACGGCCCGGGCTCAGGCTGCTGGCGCCTTTGATGACGAGATTGTCCCGATCACTGCGATAAAGCGGGTCAAGAATCGCGAAACCGGAGAGGAAACCCTGGAAGAAGTGACCTTGTTAAAAGACGAAGGCAACAGGCCGGGTACGACGGCCGAAACACTTGGCCAGCTGAACCCGGTTGTCGAAGGAGGCGTGATCACTGCCGGAAACGCAAGCCAGCTTTCTGACGGTGCCTCGGCTTGTGTGCTCATGGAAGGCAAAATGGCTGAGCAGCGGGGCCTCACACCGCTAGGTATCTATCGCGGCATGGCTGTTGCAGGAAACGCACCGGAAGAGATGGGGGTCGGCCCAATCTATGCCATTCCAAAGCTGCTGAAGAATGCAGGTCTTCGCATCGAAGACATCGGCCTTTGGGAGCTTAACGAAGCCTTTGCCTGCCAGGTTCTCTATTGCCGCGACCACCTTGGGATCGATCCCGAAATCTACAACGTGAACGGCGGTGCGATATCGATTGGCCACCCCTACGGCATGACAGGTGCGAGACAAGTCGGGCACGCTCTGCTTGAGGGGAGGCGTCGTGGCGTAAAATACGTGGTGACCTCCATGTGTGTTGGCGGAGGCATGGGGGCCGCAGCGTTGTTCGAAGTCGCCTGACCCCACTGAAGTAAAATTAAGCGGAGCGTTATCTGACCTAGACATCGACGACCAGTCATCTGCGACGGTCGCCTTCCGCAGAAGACACGTTCTATCTCGGACGCAATGTGCAAATAGCAGTCATTTGAGAACTCGCAGCGAAAGTCTGAAAAGTCCCGCATCTTTTCACTTCATGCACGCTGCAGCGAAAGATGGCTGTGTTGCGTAATTCATGATATTTGCACCATCCTCAGGAACCCCATGACATAAGCCTCTTGGTGTGGTGCATAAATCAGGTGCGTATTGAAAGGCGTTCATATACGATGAAGTCATGCTTATTGGTTACGCCCGAGTGTCCAGTCACGGACAATCCCTTGATCGACAGATCGGTGCACTAAACGCCGCCATCGTTGATAAGATTTTCCGAGAGAAAGTTTCCGGGAAAACCGTGAAGGGACGGCCTCAGCTCGAACGTGCGATAGACGCACTCGGGGCAGGGGATGTGTTTGTGATCGCAGAGTGGGACAGAGCCACACGATCCATGATCGACGGCATCAATATTATTCAACGGATCGCAGATCGTGGGGCCTATGTGAAGGTGCTTGATAAACCCTGGCTCGATCTGACCACTCCGATGGGCAAAGGCATCCTCGCTTTCCTTTCCGCTTTGGCCGAAGACGAACGGGAGCGTATCACTCGGCGCGCGAACGAGGGCCGAGCCATCGCTGCGCAACAGGGCGTCAAATTCGGCCGGAAACCCAAGTTAACTGTGACCGTCCGGCGAAGGCGCTCTGGCACAGATCCTGTGATCCCTGCTACGCTGCGATAGCAGCGTAGCGCCATGGCATGAGCTCGTTCAGGCGTGTGATCTTATGATCCGCGATCTGGGCCAGAACCCAGGTCAGCCAGGCCTGCGGATCTACGCAGTTCATCTTGGCGGTTTCGATCAGGGTATAGGCGATGGCGGCAGCTTTGCCGCCGCCTTCTGAGCCGACAAAAAGGTAATTCTTGCGACCTATGGCGATTGGCTTCATCGCACGCTCCGCAGAATTGTTGTCGAGTTCCAGAATGCCATGATCCAGGTATGGGCGCAGTTTCGCCATGCGCGTCAGGGCATAGCGGATGGCCTTGGCCAGTTCGGATTTTCCCGGAATGCGGGCCAGCTGTGCGGCGAGCCAGGCCTCCAAATCATCGAGCAGTGGCTTTGACCGAGACTGGCGCAGCTGGACACGATCCTGCGGTGGCAATCGGCGGGCGTCCTTTTCTACGGCATATAGCTCAGCAATCCGGCGGATCGCCTCTTCGGCAACGGTCAGTCCTTGAGATTGGAAGACGTCAACAAACTTGCGCCGGATATGAGCCATGCAGGCAACCTCGCTGACCGATCCGGAACGGTACAGGTCATTGAAGCCGGAATAGCCATCGGCGTGCATCCAGCCCTTGTAATTGGCCAAATGCGTCGAAGGGTGTTTGCCTTTGCGGTTTGCTGTGAACTGATACCATGCAGCGGGCGGATCAGTACCGCCCCAAGGGCGCTCATCCCGGACATAGGTCCAGACGCGGGCTGTCGCGCACTTGCCTTTAGCCTGCATCTTGATCGGGGTGTCATCTGCAAAGATGGCCTGGCCACCGCGCACATGACGGCCGATGGCATCGGCCAGCGGTTCCAGCAGCGCCGCAGAGCGGCCAACCCAATCCGCCAGGGTGGAACGCTCCAGATCGACCCCTTCGCGCGCGTAGATTTGCGACTGACGGTACAAAGGGCTGTGATCGGCATATTTTGACACCAGCACATGCGCCAAAAGGCCCGGCCCAGGCCGACCACGCTCAATCGGGCGCGAGGGCAGAGCCGATTGAACGATCCTGTCGCAATCCCGGCAAGCCATGCGCGGGCGGACGATCCGGTTAACGATAAAACGGCCCGGCACATATTCCAGCTCCTCCGTCACATCTTCCGCAATGGCGCGAAGTTTGCCACCGCATGTGCAGGCTTCGCCGGGCGTCAGTACCTGGTCAATCCGGGGCAGCTCGGGCGGCAGCGGTTTGCGCTTGGGTTTGGCCTTCTGTCCCTCGGCATTCCCGTCAGGAGCATCTGCGTCGGCAACCTGTGCCGCCGCCGTCTCTTCCTCCTCCAGACGGAGCTGAAGCTGATCCAGGCTTTCTGACTTTGATCCAAACCGATGCCGGTTATGGCCCGCAAGCTGGTGTTCCAGTTTGGCAATCTTCAGCGCCTGCGCCTTCACCAGATTGAGCAAACCTTCCGCTGTGTCGCGGAGCTCACCGGGATCGGAAGGCAATGTTTTGGGCGTATCCAGCATGGGCCGGAATATACCCTGGCTATGGCGGAATGGGAATCCTACGGCTCTGCAATCGCGGGATAATTCCCGGCGGTAAGTGGCTTCCAGGTCTTCTGCGGCAGCCGCCAGTCTATCCCCTCCAAAAGCATCGATAACTGAGCCGGTGTCAGGCTGATCTTGCCATCTTTTGCAGAGGGCCACACGAACCGGCCCCGTTCCAGCCGCTTGGAGAACAGACACGCTCCTTGGCCGTCCCACCAGATGACCTTCAAAAGGTCGCCCCGTCGGCCCCGGAATACAAACAGGTGCCCGCAGAAAGGATCTTCGGCCAGCACCTTCTCGGCCAGGGCCGACAGCCCGCCGAACCCTTTACGCATGTCCGTGACACCGGCGGCCAGCCAGATCTTCGTGCTTGCCGGAACCGGGATCACGCCGAAAGCTTCCGGATCAGTGCGGCGAGCGCATCGGGATCAAAGCCGCCCTGAACCTTCAGGCGGTGGCCGTTGGCAAGCTCCACCTCGATCTGCGCACCGGCATCCGGCGGGGCTGCAGCAGGCTCAGCGTCCAGAACTTCAACCGGCAGGAAGCGGGTGACAGGTTCTTCTTCAGCCTCGGACGCGAACCGCGGTTCCTTCAGCCAGTTGAAGACCTGGTTCGCATTCACATCGTAGCGCCGTGCAACCTGCGCAACCGATACACCAGGCACCCGCGTCTGCGCGCAGATCATCCGCTTCTCGTCTTCAGACCAAGTCCGACGCCTGCGCCGCTTTGCCATGCCCAACCTCGATAATGTCCACTTGTTCGCTAATGGACATTATCCCTCACTAACGACCACCGTCAGTGCGGGCAGACCGGACGGTTACAGTTAACTGAACATCAGCAGAAACTTGCCCGCGAGCGCATGGCCAACGGTGATACCTGCCGGGCCATCGCATTGGATCTCGGTGTTGCGCACACGACGATCTCAAGGCTGCGTTGATCTGTAGGGCTCAAGCGTTGCCAAGCAATCGGTTGTCTTCGAGCTCTGTAGGTACGCAAAAAACCTAAGTGATTGAGAACTATGGACGTTGAGTCTCAATAACTCGGTCTCATTATTTACGTACTCCGACAATCCACCCCGGCTATAAAGATGCGGCTTGTAATGCAGATTATGTTGATTGTTATTGCTGCAGATTCGCAATTTGCCTGCTGACGGGCTGAGGCGGAACCTCAGCTAGCCAGGTTTGCATTAGGCGCTCAGGCGGCTGGGGGTGCTGTTGACCTCGTGGCTGGCCGCGGGGGCGGCGCCGCCGCTGCCCAGATCAAACCGGCCGATGATACCAGTCAGGCTGTGCGATTCATTTTGCAGCAGCTGGCTGGCAGCCGCGGCCTCCTCGGACATGGCGGCATTCTGCTGGGTCATATTGTCCAGCTGGTGCATGGCGCCGTCGATTTTTTCCAGCCCGCGCGATTGGGTGCGCACGCCGTCGGCAATGTCGGTGACCAGCCCGGATACCGCCGAGACCTGTTCGATGATGCTGGTCAGCGCGTCCCCTGCACGGCCCACCATCGCGACACCATTTGCCACGTGCTCCTCGCTGGCGGAGGTCAGTCCTTTGATTTGCCCAGCTGCATTGGAGGCCCGTTGCGCCAGGGCGCGCACCTCGGAGGCGACCACGGCAAAGCCTGCGCCGGCGGGGCCTGCGCGGGCGGCCTCAACCCCGGCATTGAGCGCCAAGAGATTGGTCTGGAAGGCAATGTCGTCGATCATGTTGATAATTTTGGAAATCTCTGAAGAGGCTTCCTGAATCTGGTCCATCGCGGCCACCGCAGAGGTCACCACATCGGTGCTTTGTTCCGCTTCACTGCGGGCGCCGCGCATGG
Source organism: Leisingera sp. M658 (assembly GCF_025144145.1). Classification (NCBI taxonomy): domain Bacteria; kingdom Pseudomonadati; phylum Pseudomonadota; class Alphaproteobacteria; order Rhodobacterales; family Roseobacteraceae; genus Leisingera; species Leisingera sp. M658. The sequence goes on along the minus strand of NZ_CP083547.1, from coordinate 127,340 downwards.
TTTCATCCATCCGGCCCGCTTGGTCAGCGGTGTCGCGGATACCTCCGGTCAGCTCGCGGATGGCGCCGGCGGTTTCTTCCAGCGTCGCTGCCTGGCTTTCGGTGCGATGGGCCATTTCTGTGGCCGCGCCCCGTTGTTCCTCGGAGAACCGCCCGACGTTTTCCGCCGCCTCCACCACCTCGCCCATAGACCCGCGCAGCCGGTCAAGGCTGCGGTTGAAGTTTTCCCGCAAGGTCTCGTAATGCCCGTCAAACGGCGCCTGGATGTCACAGGTCAGGTTGCCGCGCTGCAGCTCGGACAAGGCTGCGCTCATACTGTCGACCACAGCAGCGGTGTGGCGGGCGGCCTCCACTTCGCGCGCAGCTGCGGCGTCGGCCTCTTTCAGTTTGCCGCGGAAACTGTCAAGGCTGCGGGCCAGGTCGCCCAGTTCGTCACCGCGGTCGCGGCCCAGTATGTCGGTGTCATAGTTGTTGTCCGCCAGCGCATTTGTGGCTTCGCGCAGGGCATGGATCGGGCGGGTGACGCTGCGCGCCGCCAGCCAGGACACGGCGATGGCCGCCAGCAGAGCGGCGCCAATCAGCCCGGCGGCGATCAGCCGGATGCGTTCGACAACGGCAAAGGCGGTGTGCTCGTCGGTTTCCAGCACCAGCGACCAATCAAAACCGGGCAGCTCCAGCGGCATCACCAGGGCAATGGCGCGTTCGCCGAGCGAGGAGGCAACCGCCTCAAACTGGCCGGTTTCGCGCGCCTTGGCAGCCTGGATCTGCGGCGTGTCCGGCATTTTCTGCAGCACCGGGAACAGTCCTTCAACCGAGGACGGGCTGCGGGCCAGGCCGTCGCTGCTGGCGACAAAGATGTTCTGATGAGTGCCGCCCGACAGATTGCTGGTCAGCGCAGTGACGACGCCCTTGGTGCCAAGCTGCACGGCGATAACGCCGACTATCTGTTTGCGTTTGGAGAAGACGGGCGCGGCCAGGAAGGCTGCAACCCCATCGGGACTGTGGCTGTAGGCAGCAAAATCCGCAGCAACCACCGTGCCGGCCTCTGCCTGCAGTGCGGCCTTGAATGCTTGGGCCAGTCCGCTGTCCGCACCCGGCTCGATACCGGTCAGAAAGTCATCCTGCTTTTTGACCGAGTAGACCACCTGCCCCTTGGCGCTGATCAGGTAAAGGTCCTGATAGCCGTTCAGGCGCAGGCTTTGCAGGAAAGTGGGGTGATAGGTGACATGCGACTGGTTGTAATAACTGCCGTCGCCTGCGTCTGTCAGCTCCTCGCGCTGCTGCGCTGGATGCGGGTTTTCTGCGGCATAGGTCTGTTTCAGATAGGCGATCGGGTCGTCTTCTTCGACCATGCCGATCACCCGTTCGAAGTTGCCGATCGCCCGGAATACTGCGGGCTGGCCGGCCAGGCTGGAAACATCGGACCGGGCTGCCCTGATCAGGAATTCCAGCGCCTGCGCGCCGGATTTGGCTTCTATCTTTTGCGCGGCAAAGGCGTTTTCCCGGATGCTGCGCTCGGCCATTGAATAAACCAGCAATGACACGGTAACGAGGAAGGCCCCGGTCAGCGCTACCATGATCAGCGGCAGCTTCAGCTTAAGCGGCAATTTCGTGGTCCGGGGCATTGGCAAAGGTCTCCTGCTGGCGGCGGCACACCGGTTACAGCCGGGGCCTATAGGAGTGTTAATCAGGAAAGTCCTGAAAAAGTGTGTACCGCAAGCCTATCGCAAATGAAGTTTTCCGGAATTCCGGGAATCTTGATGCCGCAAATTTGAATTTCAGGCCCCATCGGTGGTAATCGCGGGTATTCCCTTATTATTATCGTGTTTGCCACCGTATGTGCTCCGGAAATGCAGGCCTGGGTGGCGCAAACCGTCATGTAGGAACACATTCAAATTTGGGGATCTTGCAGGGAGTGCCCCGGCCTCAAGTTGCCCTGGGGTTAAGCAGCCGCAAAAGCCGGGTAACTTTCTGCGAGGCGTTTTCGCTGGCGCGCGGGGTGCAAAGAATCGTTCCCCTGGCCGTCCAAAGGCGGCAGCCGGGACGCGGCAGCATCGGGTCCGGTGCTATCAAGGCGGCGCTAGAATTCCTGCCAGAGATGCGGCGCTAGAATTCCTGCCAGAGATTACGGGCGGCATTTCCGCTGCTGGTTTCGGGGGCTGCGCAAGGCGCCGGGCTGATCTCGGTTTCCCAGTTATCATCGCCATGCGCAGAAGGCGCCGGCTGGAGAGCAGGGATTGCCGGGGCGGGGGCAGTACTGCCGCCGGCTACCCGGAAATGCGCCACCAGTTCCGAGAGTTTGCCGGCATCAGTGTTCAGCATGTGGCCGGCCGCGGTGGCCTGTTCCACCATTGCTGCGTTCTGCTGGGTGACCTGATCCAGCTGGGTGACACCGGTGTTGATTTCGTTAAGGCCGGTCGATTGCTCGGCGGCACCTTCGGCAATGCCGGACACCAGCTGCGAGATATGGGTGATCTGCTCGACAATGCTTTGCAGCGCCTCGCCTGCCTTGCCGACCAGTTTGACGCCGCTCTCTACTTGTCTTGAACTGTCGCCGATCAGCGTCTTGATTTCCATCGCGGCGCCGGCTGAACGCTGCGCGAGGGCGCGCACCTCGGAGGCAACTACGGCAAAACCCTTGCCGGCCTCGCCTGCGCGTGCTGCCTCGACACCGGCGTTCAGAGCCAAAAGATTGGTCTGGAAAGCGATGTCGTCGATCACGCCGAGGATCTGCGAAATGTGGTTCGAGCTTTGCTCGATCTCCGCCATGGCGGTGACGGCATTTTGCACAATGGTGCGGTTGGATTCGGCCTGCAAGCGTGCCTCCTCCATGGTGGTTTCAACGCTGCTGGCGCCTTCGGCAGCGGATTTGACTGAGGCGGTCAGTTCATCCAGCGCCGCGGCGGTCTGTTCCAGCGTGGCGGCCTGGCTTTCGGTGCGGTGCGACAGGTCGTCCGACGCCTGGCTGATCTCAGCGGCGCCATTGCGGATGCTGCCTGCCGCCTCAATCACCTGGGCGACAGTGGAGCTCAGCGTTTCGGAGGTCAGGTTGAAGTCCTGGCGCAGCTCTTCATGTTCTTCCGGGAAGGCCTCGGTCAGATGGAAGGCAAAGTCGCCCTTGGACAGGCGCGACAACCCGGTCCGCAAGCTGTCCACCACCTTCTGTTGCTGGCGCTGTGTTTCCGCACGTTCCTGGTCGGCGTCGCGGGCATTCTTCAGGTCCCCCTGCATTTCCACAATTGTCCTGCCAATTGCGCCGATTTCATCCTGCCGGCCGGCCTCGGCAATGGTGATGTCCAGGTTTCCTGCTGCCACCGCTTTCATGCTGGTGCAGATGCTGGCAACCGGCCGGGTGACGGTGCGCGCTGCAAACAGGACGGCGGCCAGCAGCACGGCGCTGGCGGCACCCAGCCCGGCCAGCAGATAGCGGGTGAACCCGGCTGAGGCTTCCAGGGTGCCGCTGATGTTCTGGCGCACTTCGACGATGCCGCGCACATCGCCCAGCTGCCAGTCGGTTTTCGGGGAGGCGGCATGGCTGTTGTGGCAACTGACGCAGACCTCAGATACTATCCGGTCGGCGACGGCCACCCGCAGGAAGGTTTCACCATCCAGGGTTTCGGTTCGCGAATAGGATCCGTCAGGAGTGTTGTTCAGATACGCCCAGGCGTCCTGCATGAAGCCGTCCATCGGGCGTTCCGCGCGTTCCGGAAAGGGATAGGGGCTGTACAGCGAAAAACTGCTTCGCTCGGCGGCCATCAAGGCGCTGATGTCGTGCACAAATGTTGCAGGCAGCGGGATGACACCGGGATCTTCCTGGTGGTTGACCCCCGGGCGCAGGGATTGCGCTGCCACCGCATCCTTAACGACGTAGCGGGTGTAATAGCCGCGGATCTTCTTGATCTGATTGACAGTCTGCAGGGCGGAATCCGATGCGGCGTCAATGCTGTTGCGTTCCATCGCCGGCGGGATGGTGAACCAGGCCGCTGCGAGACAGGCGAGCATGACGACCGGAACCGGAATGATCAGTTTGAACAGCAGGGATTTGTGATTGAGACCCATTTAAAACTCCGCAACAGCCGTGCACAGCTGCAAAAGGCGGGCCGGATATGGAACAAGCCGGATCCTGGAAGCAGTTGCATGTGTATCTACAGGCAAGTTTTCGGCAGTAAGCCTAAGAAACCGGTAACGCCAATCCCGGAGGCAGGCCGTCCGCCGCAAATTCCCCATTAAATCGGGATGCCCGCGCGCCTCTTTGAGCGCGGCGGCTGCAGATCCTCCAGCCCTGTGCGTCCGTGTTCTTGCGGATTCGAGTTGTCATTCCTGCCGAAGCAGGGGAAAAATCAGCTATGGATGAAAAAGACCACGATATCCTCCGGCTGATACAGTCCAATGCGCAACTGACCGCCGAAGCCATCAGCCATGAGATCGGCCTGTCGGCACCGGCGGTGCAGAAACGGCTGAAAAAGCTCCGCGATACCGGTGTGATCGAAAAGGAAATTGCCATTCTGTCCCCGGCCCGGCTGGGACGGGAGATGACAGTGATCGTGCAGGTGGTGCTGGAGCGCGAAAGCCGGATGCATCTGGACGCCTTCAAGCGCAAGATGCGCCAGGCCAGTCAGGTGCAGCAATGCTATTACACCACTGGTGAGGCTGATTTCATTCTTGTGATCATCGTTGGCGATATCAAGGAATATGAGGCCTTCACCCAGGAGTATTTCTTTGATGAATCCAATGTCAGCCGCTTTACCTCTTCGGTTGTGATGGACCGGGTAAAGGTGTCGCTGGACATCATTTAGGCCCGGGGATCAGAGGTCCGAGCCGGCCGGTTCGGGTTGATCTGCGTCGGATTTCGCCGGATCAGCGGCGCGGCGGCTGAGCTGCATCAAACCTCTGCTGCCTGCCCCGAGTGCGCCGCAACCAGCGTGTCCAGAAACAGCTTGGTGATGCGGTTTACGGCGGGCCGCTTGCGGGTGACGGCGGCAAACTGGCTGCGGTAAAAGACGTCTCTGGGCAGCACTTTGCGCATCAGGCCGCTGCCGACAAAACCGGCGGCCAGGTGATCCGGCAGAAATCCCAGATAGCTGCCCGACATGATCAGGATCGCCAGCGCCTGTTCGTTCTGCACCTTGGCAGAGCGGCGGAAGCCCAGTTTCTGACCCACATGCAGGTTGGGCGAGTTGACCCGGATGCCTGCATAATTCATCGCCTGTACATCCCGCAGGCCCAGGCTGGCATGGTCGCAGTCAAAGAACGGATGCCCCTTGCCGCAATAAAGAAACATGTTCTCTCCATATAACGGCATGTAATCCAGGCTGGGAGAAGGCCGGTGCAGCGCCAGGATGCCGATATCCAGCTGGCCGCTGATCACCTTGGTTTCGATCACGTTCGGCGGCTCCAGCGACAGTTCGATCTCCACCGCAGGCGCGGCCTTGTTAAAGACCCGGATGCCGCCAGGCACAAAGGCTTCGGGGTTGGAGGCGCATTGATCGAACAGGGCGATCCGGATGGTGCCGGCCATCTGCTGCTTGATTTCATTCACTTCGGCGCGGAAATCCGACACCGAGGTCAGCAGTTCCTCAGCGGATTTCAGCACTTTGCTTCCGTCGTCCGTCAGCGAGAACCCCGCCGGGCCGCGGTTGCACAGCTTCAGATCCAGCCGCAGCTCCAGGTCGGCGATGTATTTCGAAATGGTGGACTTTCCGATGTTCAGCTCGGTCTCGGCGGCGGCCAGCCCGCCGCTTTCGGCCACGGCCCTGAACACCCGGAGCAGTTTCAGATCGGCATCGGCGACATGTTTGACGTGTGTTTTGCGGCTCATCTTAATGTTCGATATATGTGAAACCTTGATATCATAAGTTTACATTCTAGAAACATGAAACGCAATGTAGCTTCTCGCCAGCAAGGCAGGATCGGACTGGCACAGGCGCTATGGAGGGCGTGCCAGCGCGCGCCTTGTCTTCAAGATGACAATACGGGAGGAAGTTATGTCATTTCTCAAAAAGGTCTGCACGCTGACCGCAGCCGTTTCTGCCGCCGCGATGCTGACCACCGGCGCTGTATCCGCCAAGAACTTCAAGATTGCCGTGGGCGACGGCGCCGGCAGCTCGCAGGAAGGCACCGGCAAATTCTTCATTGAAGCGCTGGAAGCAAAATCCGGCGGCGCACACACCGGCACCATGTTCCTGAACGGTCAGCTGGGCTCGGAGCAGGACACTGTTAACGAAGCCGCCATCGGCACCCTGGATATGTCGCTGCTGGCGATCAACAACGTTACACCGTTCTCGCCCTCGGTTGGTGTCTTCACCCTGCCTTACGTGATCCTGTCGCTGGAAGATGCGGAAACGCTGACCCAGGGCCCGATTGGACAGGAACTGACCGACAACACCATCCGGGACGCCGGCGTGCGCATTCTGGCCTGGACCTACACCGGGTTCCGCCGCCTGACCAACTCCAAGAAACCGGTCACCAATGTTGCCGACCTGCAGGATCTGGTCATCCGCGTTCCCAAAAACGAGATCATGATCGAAACCTACAAGTCCTGGGGCATCAACCCGACCCCGATGGCCTGGTCCGAGACCTTTACCGGTCTGCAGACCAAAGTTGTCGATGGCCAGGACAACCCCTACACCACCATCAACGCGATGAAGTTTTATGAAGTGCAGGAATATGTGACCAACCTGCGCTACATCTTCTCGATTGAGCCGCTGATTGTCTCCGAGGCGGTGTTCCAGGACCTGTCCGAAGAAGACCAGCAGATCCTGATCGAAGCGGGCAAGGAAGCCACCGTGAAATCGGCGCAGTATCTCCGCGACATCGAAGCCGAGATCAAGGAAGGCCTGCTGGCCAAGGGCATGCAGATTGACGATCCGGCAAACGACGAGGCCGAGTTCATCAAGCTGGCGACCGAAGCCGTGTGGCCGCAGTTCTATGACTCCATCGGCGGCGTCGAGAAGCTGAACACGGTGCTGACCACCATTGGCCGCGATCCGGTTCAGTAAGCCTCTGGCAGATATATAAAAAATAACAAAGCAGCGCCACGTGCGCTGCTTTGCACAGGGGAGGAGTACATCATGTTCTGGAAATTTCTGGACAATATAGAAAGCTATATCTGCCGCCTATTGCTGTCCGGCTTTGTCATTCTGCTGTTTGTGCAGATCGTCTCGCGCGAGGCGTTCGGCCATTCATTTTCATGGATCGAAGAACTGTCGGTCTACATGTTCGTCTGGTTTGTCTTTTTTGGTGCCAGCTATGCAGCCCTGAAAAGTGCGCACAACCGGGTGACGTTTCAATTCAAATTCCTGCCCGAACGCTACATCAAATACATCGAAGCATTTGCAGATCTGTTCTGGATCTTCTTCAACGTGTATTTCATCTGGCTGGCCTACGACTTTGTCTTCAACAAGATGAACAAGTTCTGGAAATCCCAGACTTTAGGCGTCGAGATGAAATACGTCTACATGGTGCTGCCAATCGCCTTCACCCTGATGACCATCCGAATTCTGCAGGTGAACTACAAGAAGCTGATCAAGGGCGAGGAAATCCACGACCCCGATCAGATCGACCTTGATGAAATCAAGGCTGCCACCGAAGCAGAGCGCGGCAAGTAAGCGCCGGACAGGGAGAAAAACATGGAAACTCAAATCGTCTCAATTCTGTTCGGATCGTTCCTGGTGCTGTTGCTGATGGGCGCTCCGATCACGGTGGCGCTTGGCGTCGCCTCGCTGGTGTCGTTCCTGTATCTGGACGAAAACCCGATCAAATTTGTGCAGATCGCCTTTACCTCGGTCGGCTCGTTCCCGCTGATGGCGCTGCCTGCGTTCATCCTGGCCGGCGCGCTGATGGAGGCAGCGGGGATCTCGAAACGCCTGATCAATGTCGCCGAAAGCCTGGCCGGGCCGTTCACTGGCGGCATCTCGGCTGCAACCGTGATGGCCTGCCTGTTCTTTGGTGCCATTTCCGGTTCCGGCCCTGCCACCACGGCGGCCGTTGGCATGCTGATGATCCCGGCCATGATCGACCGCGGCTATGAAAAAGGCTATGCCTCGGCAGTGACCGCATCGTCGGGCGGGTTGGGCATCATCATTCCGCCGTCGATCCCGATGGTGATTTTCGGCATTGCCGCCCTTGGCATGGCGCCGCCGCCGGAAGCGGTTGAGAAATTCGGCACCTTCCAGTCGGTCTCGATCTCGAAACTGTTCATCGCCGGCTTCATGCCCGCCTTCCTGATTGCCACCAGCCTCTTGATCCTGAACTATTTCATGTCGAAAAAGCGCGGCTACAAGGGCATGGCTGAGGGCTGGTCGTTCCGCAATGTCGGATGCGAGATGTACCGGGGCTTTTGGTCGCTGATGGCGCCGCTGGTGATCCTGGGCGGTATCTACACCGGCTTCTTCACCCCGACCGAGGCCGCCATTGTCGCGATCTTCTATACGCTGGTGGTTGGTGTGTTCATCTACCGCGAGCTGACCTGGTCGTCGCTGTTCCAATCGCTGGAGGCCACCACATGGTTGACGGGCCGTGTTCTGCTGATCCTGTTCACTGCAACTGTCTTTGGCCGTCTGCTGGTGGAAAACCAGATCCCGGCGATCATCGCCGACAGCATGCTGAGCTTTACTCAGAACCTCTATGTGATCTGGGCGCTGATCATCTTTTTCCTGCTGTTTGTCGGCATGTTCATGGAAACTTTGGCAACCATCCTGATCCTGGTGCCGGTGATGCTGCCGGTGGCCTATTCGGTGGGCATCGACCCGATCCACTTTGGCGTGGTGATGGTTTGTACGCTGGGTATCGGGTTCCAGACACCGCCGTTGGGGGAAAACCTGTTCATTGCCTCGGGCATATCAAACATCTCGATTGAGCAGATCTCGCTGCGCGCCCTGCCCTTTGCTGCGGTGAACACGATTGCGATTTTCGTTATCGCATTCTTCCCGGAAATCTCGCTTTGGCTGCCGCGGCTGTTTGGCTATTGATGTGAAAGGATCTGATATGAAACCGTTGATCACCAACATCCTGTTTGCCACCGATCTGTCGCAGAACTCGCCTTATGCGCTGCGCCATGCGGCCAGTCTGGCGCAGGCGACGGGGGCGGAAATCCACGTGCTGCACGTGAATGAGCCGATCTCGGATGATGCCAGGATCACGTTTGAGATGTTTGTGCTGAACGACGAGACCCGCAAATCCGCAGCCAAACGGCGGCACGAGATGGTGAAAAAGGTGCTGGCCGAACGGCAGGCGCGGTTCTGGGCGGCGCTGGAAGGCGATGATGCCAAGATCCGTGACCAGGTCACCTCGGTTGAGGTGACCGACGGCCACCCGGCAGAGGTGATCCTGCGCCGGTCGGTTGAGCTGGGCTGCGATCTGATTGTGCTGGGCGCCCATGATCACGGGTTCTCGCACACGTTCCTGGGCACTGTGGCCAAACGGGTGTTGCGCCGGTCGCAGATCCCGACGCTGGTGGTGCCCTACCAGAACGGCGAAAACGACGACTGATCCTCCCCGCAAGCGGTGTCTAGGACCGCTTGCAAACTCCGCCCGTGCAACAAGCCTTAGGCTTTTGCAGGGGCGGCTTTTACATTTGGATGCAGGTTTTTGTAGGGAAACGAACCCAGATCGCAGGGAAACACACCCGGCGCCGCGACCGGATAGACAGCACTCGCCACCGGCTCAAAATCGGCGCGGAAATGGGCGGTGCTTTTGACGCAGATGGTGCGGAAACCCTCTGGCTGCAGCCCGATATGGGTGAAATGCGCCAGATCCAGGCATTGATTGCGGATGCTGGTCACCACCAGGGTGATATCTGCCTCGACCCCATGCAGCCGGAGTGCGGCCGTGAGGCCGAGCGTGGCAACCCCGCCGCCATACATCGCGCCGGTGTAACGACACATGCCATCGCCAAGCGCCACCACTTGAAATTCAGCCTCATAGGGGTGATCGCCGGGGGTGCCTGACCGCCCGCCAAGAGCTGCGCGGAAGATGGCCCCCTGCCCGGCCTCATGCGCTGCCGCCGCTGTCTGCGGGTCATGAAACAGCCCCATCAGCACAGCTTGCGCAGCCGCACCTGCCAATGCCGCCAGCAACCCTGTTGTGTCCGAGGTGCCGCCGGCACCCGGATTGTCCTGCACATCCGCCAGCACCACCGGTTTGCCCGCGCGCGGCTGGCAGGCAATTGCCGCGGCCTGCTGCGGCGTCAGCATCGGGTGTTCCGATTGGGATTCCAGTTTGGCAAACAGCGCCGCGATTTGGTCAGCCGTTTGTTCTGCCGCCGCAGCTGTTGTGCCATAGGCAACGCATGAGGGCCGGGTGTCCGGGAAATCCGCCGCAGTGAACCCCAGCGCGATATCCGCAACCACCCCGCCCTGCTCCAGCGGCGGCAATGATGTATAAAGCTGCCTGCCGGGTGTTGCCCCGGTGTATTGCGCATGCAGCGGGATCAGATAATCCAACTGCCGGAACGCCTTAAACAGCCGCTCCCCCGCCAGCAGCCGTTGCAGAACCGGCAGGCAGCGCGCGCCTGTTCCGGCCATATCCAGATGCGGATAGGTCCGGAAGATCGCGATGTAAGAGGACAATTCGACCGATGCCGCCGAGATATTGGCGTGCAGGTCCAAACTCACCACGATCGGCAGGTCCGGCCCCACCAGGGCGCGCACCCGGCGCAGGATCTCTCCCTCGCCGTCGGCATGTGTTTCGGTGACCATTGCCCCGTGCAGATCCAGGAAAATCCCGTCCAGCGGCCCGGAGGCGCGCAGCCCGTCCAGCAACCTGCCGCAGATGGTCTCAAAGGCGTGATCCGTCACATGTGCTGACGGTTCCGCTGAAGCCCATAAAACCGGCAGCAGTGTCATGCCCGCCGCCTCCGCCGCCGAAGCAAACCCCGCGACCGGCAGGTTCATGCCGCGGGTCTCAGAGATCACCTCGGCCCCATGCAGCATGGCAGGCCAGGAATCCGCCATTTCAAATTCCGCCAGCCCGGCCTTGGTGGTGCCGAAGCAATTGGTTTCATGCTGGAAACCCGCGATGGCAATGCGAGGATGTGTTTGCAAGCCTGTCATTGTCCCTGCATCCAGACTGTTTTGCCGCGGCGGATGGTCCGCGTGACCTTGATGGTCTCAATTCTGTCAGGGTCTTCCAGCGGGTTGCGGTTCAAAATTGCGAAATCCGCCAGCTTGCCAGCTTCGATGGAGCCGCGGCTGCCCTCCTTGAAAACCTGCCAGGCGGCATCGATGGTCTGCGCGCGCAGGGCGGACAGCGCGCTGATCCGCTGATCCTCGCCCAGCCGCCGGCCGCTGGCCGTCAGCCGGTTCATGGCGCAATGGGCCAGATGGATGGGCCGCGTCGGCGTCACCGAGGCATCATTATGGATGGTATAGCGCACCCCGAACCGCTCAGCCGAGGCACAGGGAGAGATCCGCCCGGCACGCTCCGGCCCCAGAAAGGTATCGTAATGCCGGTCGCCCCAGAAATGCACATGCGCCGGAAAGAAGCTGACGGTGATCCCCAGCCTGGCCATCTGCTGCAGCTGGTCGTCGCGCAGGGCCTGGCCGTGAATGATTGTATGGCGGTGATCACCCCGCGGGTTGGCCTCCAGCGCCGCGGCCACGGCATCAATGAACATCTGCGCGCCTGCATCGCCATTGCAGTGGCAGTGGATCTGATGGCCCAGATCATGCAGCTTTTTCACTTCGCGGCGGTGATCCGCCTCGGCTGCATAGGGCATCCCGCAGGGGTGCTCCGGGTCCACAGGGCGGTGATAAGGCGCGCTGAGGAATGCGGTCTGCAGCTGAAAGGCCCCGTCGGTGAACAGCTTGCGCGGGCCAAGGGTGAAATGCGGGTTGCCGGGCCAGTCCAGCGCATCGGGACCATCCGTCAGCGCAGGTTCCAGCTCGCCGATGGGCAGCAGCATCAGGTCATAGCCAGGATCCTGACCGCCGGGCAGCGAGGCGAAATGTTCCAGCATCTTGCGCGTGGCCCAGGCGTTTTGCGCATAGGTCACGCCATAAGACAGGTATTCATCGCGGCAGCTGTTGAAACCCGCCCAGAACCGTTCGCGGCTGATCAGGAAATCGGTGTCGCCCATCTCGCGCATTGCTGACAGACCCTCGATCAGACCGGTCAGCGCGCCGGTTTCCGGATCGCGTCCGAACCGCCCGCCCAAAGGGTCGGGCGTGTCGCGGTTCACCCCGTGAAGCTGCAATGCCAGTGAATTGGCTGATCCATTGTGGCCAGAGGCATGGATGACCCAAATGGGATGGTCCGTGGACACGCTGTCCAGCTCAGCCCGGGTCGGCATCCGGCCTTCGGCGATGGCAGTATTGTCGAACAGCACCCCCATCACCCATTCTCCGGCAGGCGTTTCCGCCGCTCTGACCCGCAGCCGCGCCAGCGCGGTCGGGATGTCAGGACAGTCGCCGCTGGGCGCCGAGGCAAGGTTGACCCGGAACAGCCGGATAAAGCCGGGATCGGGGAAATGCCCGTGCGGGTCGATAAAGGCGGGGATCAGGGTCTGACCTTGCAGATCAACCTCTTGCGTGCCGGCAGGCATTTGCGCACGCAGCTCGGACAAAGGCCCGACCATGCGGATGGTTTCGCCGCCGGTCAGAACCGCCTCGGGTGTGGAGTTGGCCGCATCCATCGTCAGGATCGGGCCATTGAAGTACAATGTGCGCGTCATGGTTTTCTTTTCTTTGCAGGATGTCAGCCGAGAGGCGCCAGGCACCGCAGCCCATGGCCTTTTTCGACCTCCCATTGCGGGGTCCGGGTGCAGATCTCCTGCGCAAACGGACAGCGCTCGCGGAATTCGCAGCCCGAGGGGCGTTTGAGCAGGCTGGGCGGCTCGCCTTTCAAGGCGATGCGTTCCAGCCGGGCGTCGGGGTCGGGTTCCGGGTTCGCGCTCAGCAGGCAACGGGTGTAAGGGTGGCGCGGGTGCTTAAAGATCGCCTCGGTGGTGCCTTCCTCGACCAGACGGCCCAGATAGAGGATACCCATCCGGTCCGCCACATGACGCACCACGTTCAGGTTGTGGGTGATGATCACCATCGCCAGACCCAGGCGTTCACGCAGGTCGTTCATCAGGTTCAGCAGTTCCCCCTGCACTGATACGTCCAGCCCTGCGGTGGGTTCGTCCGCCAGAATCAGCTTCGGCTCCAGCGCCAGCGCGCGGGCAACACCGACGCGGCGCGCCTGCCCGCCCGACAGCTGATAGGGATAGCGGTCGGCGAAATGCGAAGGCAGGTTCACCATTTCCAGCAGGCGCTTGGCCTCGGCGTCCAGATCGCGGTCCTTCATGCCCTGGATCCGGTAGGGTTCGGTGATCAGGCTGCGGATCGTCAGCCGCGGCGACAGGCTGCCGACCGGGTCCTGGAACATCATCGCGATGTCCTTGCGCAGGGGGCGCAGCGTGCGTTCCGACGCACCGCGGATTTCCTGGCCGTCGAATTTGACGGACCCCTCCTGTGCCGGCGCCATCCCGGCAATTGCCCGGATCACCGTGGTCTTGCCCGAGCCGCTTTCGCCCACCAGCGCATAGGTTTCGCCCGGCTCCACAGCAAAGCTCACACCGGCCAGCACATTGACCGGCCCATAGCTGGTCTTGAGGTCTTTGACATCCAGCAGGCTCATGTCGCGGCCTCCTTATGGTTCAGCCAGCAGGCGGCGTGGTGGCCCTCTTTCAGTTGTGCCAGTGGCGGCACATCAGTGGCACAGCGCGCCATTGCCTGCTCGCATCGGTCGCGGAAGATGCAGCCGCCGGGCAGGTTGGCAAGGTCCGGCACCTCACCGGGGATGGTGGGCAGAACGCGGGCGCGTTCCTTTATGTGGCCGGGATCGCAGTCGATCAGGCGGCGGGTGTAAGGGTGCTTGGGATCGTGGAAAATCTCGCGCACGTCGCCGCTTTCGATCACCGCGCCGGCGTACATCACCACCACGCGGTCGCACAGCTCGGCAATGACACCCAGATGATGCGAGATGAACAGGATGGCACAGTCGAATTCCTTCTGCAGCTCTTGCAGGCGCTCGATGATCTGCACCTCCAGCGTGGCATCCAGCGCCGTCGTCGGCTCATCCGCGATCAGCAAATCCGGTTCGGACATCAGCGCCATGGCGATGGCGATCCGCTGCCGCATGCCGCCGGAAAACTCATGCGGGAACTGGTCCAGCCGGGCCTCCGGGTCCGGGATGCCAACGGCACCCAGCATCTTGGCAGCCCGCTCTCGTTTTTCAGCCTTGGACGCCTTGGAACGGTGCTGGATATCCAGCATCTGCTGGCCGATAGACAGCACCGGATTGTGGGTCTGCATCGGGTCCTGAAACACGATGGAGATATCAGCGCCGCGCAAATCCCGCATCCGGCGTTCCGGCAGTTGCAGCAGGTCGTCGCCCTTGAACCGCACTTCACCGTTGCGGAACCGTGTATTGGGCGCGGTCAGCCGCAGAATGGACGAGATCAGGGTGGACTTGCCGCAGCCTGACTCGCCGACGATGCCGACAATCTCGCCCTTGCGCACATCAAAGCTGATATCACGCAGGGCCTTCAGGTCGCCACGGGCGGTTTCATAGTCGACGCTGAGGCGGTCGATTTCCAACAAGCTATCAGTCATCGCTGTTTCCTCAGTTTCGGGTCAACCACATCGCGCAAGCTCTCGCCCAGGAAGGTGAAGCCAAGTGTCGCAAGGATGATCGGCAAGCCCCCGCCCACCACCAGCCACGGGGTCTGGCGGATCAGCGAGTAGCCGTCTTTCAGCAGCGCCCCCCAGCTGGGTGTCGGCGGTTTCACCCCCAGGCCAAGGAACGACAGCCCGGCCTCCAGCGCGATCACGGTGGGGATATCCATCGCCGCCAGCACCGCCAGCACGCCGACGATATTGGGCAGCATATGCACCCCCAGGATCCGCTTCATGCTGGCCCCCATCGAGCGTTCGGCCAGAATGAATTCGGAATTGCGCAGGGTCAGCGTCTGGGTCCGCGCCACCCGGCCATAGGTCGGGATCGAGGTTGCCATGACCACCACAACCACGGTCTGCAGGCTTGGCCCCACCAGGGCGACCACGGCCAGCGCAAACATCACCGTCGGAAAGGAGCGGATGGTGTCGAAGAACAGCATCAAGAGGTTGTCGAGCCATTTCGGCCCGTAGCCTGCGATCATGCCCAGCGTCAGGCCGATGGCCATGGCGCCGAAGACTGCTGGCAGCGCCACTTTCAAGGCCACCTGACCGCCCATGATAACCCGCGAAAATGTATCGCGGCCCAGCTGGTCAGTGCCCAGGATGTGGGCGGCAGATGGCCCCTGCAGGCGGTCCTTGATGTTCATGGCCACGGGATCATATGGAACAATCCACACGGCAAGGAGGGCGCAGATCACGATGGTGCCGACGATGATCAGCCCCATCAGCCCCAGCGGGTCGCGGGCGACGCCGTGGATGATCTGGCCCAGTTCGGAACGGGATTTTGCCATATCTGCGTCCTCCTCAGTTTGCCGTGCGGGCGCGGGGGTCGAGCCAGGCGTTGATCAGATCGGCCAGCGCGGTGGAGACCACAAACAGGCCGGTTGAGATCAGCACAGATCCCATCACGATCGGGTAATTGCGGGTGGTGATACTGTCGATCACCAGCTTGCCAAGGCCGGGGCGGGCAAAGACGATCTCGGCAAAGACGGCAGAGGACAGCAGGAACCCCATGCCGACGCCGATCACCGTGACCACCGGCAGGATGGCGATGCGCAGTGCATAGACCATCACCACCCGGCGTTCGTTGATGCCAAAGGCGCGGGCGGTGCGGATGTGGCTTTCGCCCATCACCTCCAGCATTGAGGCGCGCACCAGCCGGGCGATATAACCGACCCAGCTGAGGCCAATGGCAAAGGACGGCAGCACCAGATGGTTCAGCCGGTCCCAGAAGCCCTCGCCGGCGCCGATGGCCGGGAACCACTGCAGATGCACCGCAAAGATCAAGAGCGACAGCAGCGCGACCACAAAGGCCGGCGCGGCGACAAAGCTGACGGAAATTGCCGCGGTGATCCGGTCGATCAGAGTGTTGGGATGCGCCGCCGCATAGGCCCCCAGCCCGATGCCCAGGGTGGCGGACCAAATGATCGATCCCAGGATCAGCCACAGGGTATGCGGCAATTGCTGGAACACAATGTCGGTCACCGAGCGTCCGGAAAACACATCAATCCCCAGATCGCCCTGCAAAAGATTGCCGTAAAAGATGACAAGCTGTTTCCAGACCGGCTGGTCCAGCGCCAGCTCCGCCGTCAGGCGCGCCTGCAGTTCTGGCGTGGCGCGCGGGCCGAGCATGATCTGGACCGGATCGCCGGGCACGGCGCGGATCATCAGGAACATGACGGTGACCGCCACGATCAGGATCAGCAGTGCCAGCCCGAAGCGCCGGAGTGCATAAAATAACATAGCCGCATGGCTCCCTTGTTCTCGCTGTGCGGAAGGTATTCGGCACGGCTGCACCGCAAATTGCAGCCGTGCCAGTCGGTCAGGCCTTGGGGAGGATCAGGCCTTGCCGAAGTAGCGCAGGAGTGCCAGCCCATCGGGCCGCAGTGCCGGCACAACGCCTGCCGAATGCACCACCGGGGTCGCCTCATGGGTCAGGAAGCGGTAGGCGCCGCTTTCCTCCATCAGGTCTTGCGCGCGCTGATACATCTCGGCGCGTTTGGCCTGGTCGGTCAGTTGCGAGGCCGAGGTGTGGATCTGGTCGTATTCTTCATTGCTGAAGCGCTCCCAGTTCCAATGGCCGACCTGCTCGGTGGTGAACCACGAGGTTGCGTAATACGGATCCGGCGTCATCGAGTAGCGGTTCAGCACCAGCTGCAGGTCCTCGTTGTCGGCACTGGCCCAGAAGGCACCGGATTCCAGCACGTTGACCTCAACCGTGATGCCGATCTGCGCCAGCGTCGCCTGGATCACCTGCGCCGCGGTGGTGAAGGTGGTCTTGTTCAACGTGTCCAGTTTCAGCGTCACGTTGGTCTCGCCGGAGTCTGCCAGCAATTCCGCGGCCTTGGCGAAATCCGCCTGCGGCGGCACCAGCGACTGCGGGCGGTTGCCTGCAAGGCCCGGAGCGATGATACCGGTGGAGGGGTCCACCGCCCCGAAATAGGCGGCCTCCAGCACCGAGGGCACATCAATCGCGTGCTGGATCGCCTGCCGCAGCTTCTTGTTCTGCAGCTTGGGGTGATCCAGGTTCATGCCGAGCCAAGTGTAATACAGCGACGGGTATTCCAGCAGGGTGCCGCCATTCGGCACCCCGTCGCGGTAACGCTGAACCGACCCCAAGGAGACGCGGGTGAAGTCCAGCTCACCGGCCTCAAAGGCGATCTCGGCGGTGTTCTCATCGTCAATCGGCAGGATTTCGATGGTGTCCCAGGCGGGCGCTTCGCCCTTCCAGTCCGGGTTGCGCTTCAGCACGGTCTTTTCCTTGGGCGACCAGCTGTCGCGCAGGTAGGGACCGGATTCTGCCAGCGGATCGGTGGTCGCCTTGCCGCCCGCAGCCTCCCAGGCCTTTTTCGACACGATGTTGCCGGTGATATAGGGCAGCGCGATGCTCCACAGCGGCGCAAAGGGTTCTTTCAGCACAATGGTGCCTTCGCGTTCGCCGGTCACTTCGACGTGGCTCAGCGGACCCATGTCAGGCTTGTTCGGGCTTTCGGTTTCATCCGCGACGATGCGTTCAAAGCTGAATTTCACATCTTCGGCAGTCATCGCGCCAAAGCCGTTGGTGAAGCCGATGTCATCGCGCAGCGCGAATTTGATATGGGTCTCGTCGCCCTGTTCGATCATCGCGGCGGCATCCATCTGCCAGTCCCATTCGCGGCCCGGCTTGTACTGGATCAGCTTGTTATAGATCGAGGCGTGGATTTCTTCGTCGATCACCCCCTTGGAAAACGCCGGGTCGATGCTTTGCAAATCACCGTAGGAGCGCACCCGCAGCGTGCCGCCCTCTGCCGCCATGGCGCGGCTTCCCAGGCCCATCGGCAGCGCAGCCGCCGCCCCAAGCGCGGTTGCACCTTTCAGAAAATTGCGGCGCCCCACCGGCGCTTTGGTCCATTCGATCTTCATTGTTTCCTCCCTTAAGATCAGATCAAAGAAGCCCGCGCGGAAGGGTTTCAGCCCATTCCTTTGTCAGGACTTCCGTTTCATCCGCGCCTTCGGTGGCGCGCAATTTGCGGATCAGATAGAAATTCTGCCCGTCGCAAAACATGGTGCTTTCGGTGTTGATGGCGACCTGCCAGCTTGGACAGATGCGGATAGCGGCGCTCCCACGTGCTGGCCCGGCCGGTGATGGCCAGCACGGCCTTGCCCTCGCACAATTCCTGTTCGGAAAATTCGCCATCAAAATCGCCCTCGCTGTCACCAGTGCCCTCCGGCATCCACAGGCGTGCCGCAAGCCGGCGCCCATCCGGCATCGGGATCCTGTGGTTAAGGGTTCTTTCAGCGGGCATTGCGGTCTCTGGCTGGGTTACAGTCCTTCTAGAAAACCCGGTTTCTTCAAATACGGAACTGTGCAAACATGCGCGAACTGACGCGGTAAGAAACGAACCAGCGTCAATTCGCGAAGGATACTGGGCTTTGCCGGAAAGTTTTTCAGAAAATCTGCGCTCGCTTTGTGCCGAGCATGGCAGCATCGCGCAGATCTGCCGCGAGATCGGCATCAACCGCCAGCAATTCAACCGCTACCTCAATGGCAGCAGCCTGCCCGCCGCCCACAACCTGCGCCGGATCGCCCGGTATTTCTCAATCCCGGAGGCGCAGCTGTTCACCGCGAACTCTGAATTCGAAACCCGGCTGGAGGAGGCCGCAGGTCCGGTGCAGCACAGCCCGGCAGACCGGTTCCTGTCGCCGTTCCGCGGCCAGCAGCGCAATCTCAAGCGCTACCTGGGCTTTTACCACGCCTACTTCCGCACTCCGTCCTGGGGCGAGGGGATCTTCTGCTCGCTGACCCGGTTTATTGAGCAGGACGGGTATATCCTGTCCCGCAACCTGGAAATCGCCCATGATCCCGAACAAAGCATCCGGCAGATTTCGCGGTATGAAGGCATGGTCACCCTGCGCGGCAACCGGCTGTTCATCACCGAGCATGAGCGCGCCCGCGAGGGCAGCGTGGCGCAGACCATCCTGTTTTCGGCCCACCGCCAGCAGCTGAAATACCTGCGCGGCATGACCATGGGGGTGGCCTGGCGGCCGTTTCCGCGCCCCTATGCGGCGCGGGCGATCTGGAAGCGCCTGGATGAGCGGGTCTCGGCGCGCGAGGCGATTGCCGCCTGTGGGGTGTATCCGGTCCGCAGCCCGCGGATCGATCCCACCGTGCGCAACTACCTGGAGACCCCGGATAAGGTGGATCTTCCCGAAGCACCGGGCAGCGTATTGTTTTGAGCAACGCTCCGGCCATTTGACCGGAATAGGGGGAGCCCGTTCAGACGGCCGCCACCGGGTTACCCCTTTATCAGCGCCAGCATTTCACCGTGCAGTCCCGGTGTCGCCGCCGAAATCACCCTGCCGTCGGAGCCCAGCCCCAGCGGCTGGCCGTCCCAATCGGTGATCACCCCGCCTGCGGCTTCGACGACCGCGGACACCGGCAGATAGTCATAGGGCTGAAGATCATAATCTATCACCGCATCCGCATGGCCTGCCGCCAGCAGCGCGTGCGGATAGCAGTCATAGGCAAAGCGGCGGGTCTGGCCGGCCTGCATCAGCCGCTCGAACAAATGCGGATAGTCGCGGTGGATCTTGTCGCCCTCGTTGACGAACAGGATCGACCGGTCCAGCCGGGTCTGGTCCGACACGCGGATCGGGGCGCCGTTCAGCGTGGCGCCTGCCCCGCGCACGCCCAGAAAGGTCTCCCCCAGGGCAGGCATCCCGATCACCCCTGCCTGAGGGACGCCGCCCTGCAAATACCCCAGCAGAAAGCCGAACAGCGGATGGCCCGCCAAAAACGACCGGGTGCCGTCGATCGGATCGATGATCCAGACATCGTTGCGGTCCGCACCGTCAAAGCCATGTTCCTCGCCAAAGATACCGTGGCCGGGGAAATGCTGGGTCAGATAGGCGCGCACCTTGTCCTCGATCGCCTTGTCGGCCTGGGTGACCGGGCTTTCATCCGCCTTGAATTCAACCCCGAGCCGGCCGCGGAAATAGCCGCGGGCAGCATCAGATGCGATTTCGGCAATCCGAACGGCGTGATCGGCGTAATCCTGTGTCGTCAGCATCGGTTGAGGCTCCACTCCCATGATCATCAGTCCCGGTTTCAGTCTGGCGGGCTCCAGGGTCCGGGGTGCCGGCAGTGACTGCGTTCTGCTGGATTTTAAACCGCTCGCCCAGCCGCCCGCCTCGATTCCCGGCGTGATGGCAGACTTTCGCGAGGATATGGATGAAGTCAACTGATTTTTGGAGAAATGACCGTTAATGCGGCGGTTATTGGCATTATCTTGGTATAATGCCTGATTTATCCTGCTGCATTGACCGTTTTTAAGGCGGGCGGATCTGAATGGGAATGGTGCATGCTGATGTCTGTTTCCCTGCGGCTGAAGCTAACCGGCCCCGGCCAGATGCCGGGTGGCCATGGAAAACAGCTCCGCCTGTGACGCAATTCCCAGTTTAGAATAGGCGTGATGCCGGTGGACTTTGACGGTGCCTTCAGCAATCCCAAGGTACGCGGCGGCCGAAGGCGTCGAATGCCCCTGCAAAACCAGTTGCACGACCTCCCGTTCCCGCGGGCTGAGGACGCCGGTGCCAAAGGTCTGCATCCGGTCCTCCCAATCCGGCTGTTGGAAGCCTTCTGCTGCCGCCTCTGCCTGCCCCCATTGCCGCCGGACCGCGGCGCAGATCACTTGGAACACTGCATTCAGCCGCGCGGTATCCGCCGCCTCAAACCGTTGCCGGCGGGCAAAACGGGCCAGCGAGACGATAATCCAGCGCTCTGCCCCGTCCTGTACCAGCACGCCAATCTCGTCGCTGATGCTGATCTTGCGGTAAAAGGCGCGGTAATATTCCGAGCGGAAGAACGCCTCGGGCGCCAGATCCATCAGCCGGTAGGCCCCCGGAGTACAGCCGTTACGGCAGGCCTGATACAGCGGATCGAGCAGATAGGGGCCGCTGGCATAGAATTCCACGGTGATCGCCGCCTGCAGCTCATCCAGATCCTGATACAGCGAGGCAGGCGGCAGCGCGCCCTCATAGCGTGAGATGACCATCGAATCAAAGCTGCAGCACTGCGACAGGATTTGCCGCAGCGCGCCGGGAAAGCGGTCGGTGCCAAGTGTTTCTGCCATAGCAGCCAGGGCGGTCACCCAGCCATCGGCCAACGGAGGATGGGGTATCTCAGCGGT
Source organism: Leisingera sp. M658 (assembly GCF_025144145.1). NCBI lineage: Bacteria > Pseudomonadati > Pseudomonadota > Alphaproteobacteria > Rhodobacterales > Roseobacteraceae > Leisingera > Leisingera sp. M658. The sequence goes on along the minus strand of NZ_CP083547.1, from coordinate 106,016 downwards.
CAAATCTATACCTATAGATATATGTCTTTTGCTAAGTTTACCGGCATAAGCACGGGTTTCAAACTGGGGCCGAACGGAATTTCAACCTAACGGAGCCTCAGATGACCGAAACCTCCAGCGTAAACCCAGTGCAGGGCGACCTGGCCTTTACCCGCGGCAGCGACCGCGGTGTGATTGCCGAGGCCAGCTATGCCGGCGCGCTCAGCTTTATGCGCCGCCGTTATACCCGCGATCTCAGCGGCGCGGATGTGGCGGTGATGGGCGTGCCCTTTGATCTTTCCGTCTCCAGCCGTTCCGGCACCCGGCTGGGGCCGCGCGCGGTGCGCTCTGGTTCCAGTCATATCGCCTGGTCGAAACCCTGGCCCTGGAAGGCAGACCCTTACGAGGCGCTGCGGGTTGTCGATTATGGCGATTGCGAGTTCGACTATGGTTATCCGCACAAGGTACCGGACCAGATCACCCAGGCTGCCCGTGATGTGCTGGCCAGTGATACCGCGCTGCTGTCGATCGGCGGCGATCATTTCATTACCTACCCGCTGCTTAAGGCGCATGCAGAGAAACACGGACCCCTCAGCCTGATCCAGTTCGACGCCCATTCCGACACCTGGGCGGACGAGGAAGGCCGCATCGATCACGGCACCATGTTGTGGCACGCCATCCGCGAAGGGCTGGTGGATCCCGCCCGCTCGGTCCAGGTCGGCATCCGCACCCATAATCCCGATCCGATGGGCATGAATATCATCGACGCCATCGAGGTGCAGAAATCCGGCCCCGAGGCGGTGGCAGAGAAAATCCGCGCCATCACCGGCGGCCGCAAAACTTATGTCACCTTCGACATCGACGCGCTGGAGCCTGCCTCGGCCCCCGGAACCGGCACGCCGGTGATTGGCGGCCTTAGCCCCTATCAGGCGCAGGAGATCATCCGCGGGCTGACGGGCATCGACGTGGTCGGCATGGACGTGGTCGAAGTCGCGCCGGCCTATGACATCTCTGAAATCACCGCCATCGCTGCGGCCACCATCGCCAATGATCTGCTCTGCCTCTACGCCGCCGGTCCCTCCGGCAAGCGGTGAGGCGGCTGGTGATGCGAAAGCGGTAAACGCCCCGGCTTCTGCAGCCGGGGCGGTCTTTGCGGCGGGCAGATTGCCGCCGCTGCTGATCCTGCGCTAGACAACCGCGCTGCCAGCGTAAGAAGGTGCAGGAACCCCTACTGAACCACCGGCTCCTGCGCCAGTTCCAGATGCAGTTCGCTGCCGGTGTAAGGGCTGGCAGCAATTGCGGCCTCGTCCAGCTCAACCCCCAGCCCTGGCTCCGTCGACGGGATCACATAGCCGTCTTCCCAGGTGATCGAGGATTTGAGGCAGGACATATAAGGCCCCTCAAAGGTACCGATCGACTCCAGGATCAGGAAGTTGGGACTGCAGGTTGCGATCTGAATGTTTGCCGCCGCCACCACCGGCCCGCAATACAGATGCGGTGCGATCTGCGCCTGCCGTGTTTCCGCCATGCTGGCGATTTTCTTGGCCTCCAGCAGGCCGCCGACGCGCCCCAGATCCATCTGCAGGATTGACGCAGCACCGGCCTCCAGCACGCGGGCGAATTCATGTTTGGTGCACAGCCGCTCACCGGTGGATATCGGCACCGAGGTGAACCGCGCCACCTCGGCCATATCAGCGGGGTTTTCCGGCGTGGTCGGCTCTTCGAACCACAAGGGTTCATAGGGTTCCAGCCGACGCGCCATCCGTTTGGCGCCCGAGACAGTGAACTGCCCATGGGTGCCGAACAGCAGATCGGCGCGGGTGCCGACCGCCTCGCGGATGCGTTTGCAGAACATCTCGCTGCGCTCCAGATCCGCCAGCCGCGGCTGATGCCCGTCATAGATCGTGTAAGGCCCGGCAGGGTCGAATTTCACCGCGGTGAACCCTTTGTCCACTTGCGCCAGCGCTGCCTCGGCGGCCATGTCCGGATCGTTGTAGACATTGGGCGTGTCCGGGTCCGGATAGACGTCGCCCTCAGCCGGGTACAAATAGGTGTAGCTGCGCAGACGCTCATGCACCTGGCCGCCCATCAGCTCATAGACCGGTTTGCCGGCTGCCTTGCCGATGATGTCCCAACAGGCCATTTCCAGCCCGCTGAGCACGCCCATCACGGTCACGTCAGGCCGCAGGGTGTAGCCCGCGCCATAAGATTTGCGCCACAGCTTCTCGATATGATGCGGATCACTGCCTGCGAACTGGCGCGCAAACATCTCCTCGGCCATCGCACAGCACAGATCGGGGCCGAATGTGGCGTTGTATATTTCCCCCGCACCGGTGATGCCGCAAGCGGTGGTCAGACGCACAAAGATGAAATAGCGCCCGCCGTGGCGCGGCGGCGGATTGCCGAACACAAAGGTTTCGATCTTGTCGAGCTTCATCTGTCACTTCCCTGTCATTCAGCTGCCAAAGGCCTGTTTTCATTGTCTTCCAGCACCATTTCAGCGCCACGCGCCGCCAGCATCATGGTAGGTGCATTGGTGTTGCCCGAGGTCACATTCGGAAACGCGGACGCATCGATCACCCGCAGCCCCGCCAGCCCATGCACCCTAAGGCGCGCGTCCAGAACGGAATCAGTTGCATCCTTGCCCATCCGGCAGGTGCAGGTCGCATGGAACACGCTGCCGGAGCGTTCCCGGAAATTCTCCAGCAGCGCCGCATCGTCCATTTCCAGAATATCCGGCGTCCGCCGCTCCCGCGTCACCGCCCTGATGGCCGGAGTCTGCGCCAGAGCTTGCAGCAAATGGCTGGCACGCACTGCGGTTGCCTTATCCTCGTCCGTTGACAGCGCGTTCGGCTCGATCCGCGGCGCCTGTCCCGGGTCCGCAGATTCGATGTTGATCTGTCCCCGGCTGGTCGGCCGGCTTGGCTGCACGCACAGCAGGAACCCGTTGTCCTTGTCGATCTGCGGCTTGCCATTGGCGCGTGTCGAGTAAGACGCCGGATTGCAGTAAACCTGCACATCCGGCAGTGCTGCGCCTTTGGTGCGGACAAGACCGCTGCACTGGTTCACCGGCACGCTTAAGGGTCCGTTACGGGTCAGCACATACTGCAGCCCGGCCTTCATCTGCCCGGCAAAACTGCCCAGCCGGTCGTTCAAAGTTGCCGTGTTGGCCCAAAAGAAATGCGACACCGCCAGATGGTCCTGCAGCCCCTGCCCGACCTGCGGCAAGTCATGTGCCACCGCAATTCCGTGCCGCTGCAGCAGCGCCGCCGGGCCGATGCCGGACAATTGCAGGAGTTGCGGCGAGTTCACCGCGCCTGCGCTCACGATCACCTCCCGCGCGGCCTTTGCCTGTATCACCCGGCCCTTCACCCGGTAGGCCACGCCGGTTGCCCGCCCGCCTGCTGTCAGCACCTTTTCCACCAGCGCGCCGCTGACCACAGTCAGATTGCCGCGCCTCAATGCAGGCCGCAGAAACGCATCCGCCGAGGACCAGCGCCGCCCGTCCTTCACCGTGCTGCGCACATAGCCCATGCCTTCGCCCGGCAGGGTATTGGCCCCGGCTTCAGCGCGCGCGTTCATATCCGGCAGGAACGGCCAGCCCATCTCCTGGGCACCGGCCAGAAAATTCCGGGCAAAAGGATGCATCTGCTCGCTCAGATCGGTGACCCGCACCGGGCCTTTGCCCCGCAGCCGGCGATTGCCGCCCTGCCACTCATCATGGCATTCCAGCGCCTCATAACTGCGGCGGACATTTTTCCAGCCCCAGCCCTTGGCGCCAGCCGTTTCCCAGTCGTCAAAATCATGCGGCAATCCGCGCACATAGGCCATCGCGTTGATCGAGCTGGAACCGCCCAGGACCTTGCCCCGCGGCCAATAGGCCTGGCGCCCGTTCAGGCCTGGATCCGGTGCCGCCGAATAGCGCCAGTTCACTGCCGGATCCGAAAAGGTGAACCCGTAACCCACTGGAACCTTGATCCAAAACCGCCGGTCAGTGCCGCCTGCTTCGATCAGCAGCACGGTGTAGCGGCCATTTGCCGTCAGCTTGTCTGCCAGCACACAGCCCGCCGAACCGGCCCCGGCGATAATAAAGTCATATGTTTGTGCCATGGCGAACCCGGGTCCCTTGATGCCCCCAGCTTGCGCATTGGCGTACAGTTAATTCAAACAATGGGTTTTGCCCCTAAGGCTAAGCTGTGCTTAAAGGTATGAATGACCAATCTGCCCCATGTCACCTGGCTGAAAGCCTTTGAGGCCGCCGCGCGGCTCAGCAGTTTTTCTGCCGCCGCCGAGGAGCTGGGCCTGACGCCCGCCGCCATCAGCCAGCAGATCCGGCTGCTGGAAAAACACCTGGACACCCAGCTGTTCAAACGCCTGCCCCGCGGCGTCGCGCTTACGGATACCGGCCAGGCCTATGCCCAGCCGATCCGCAAATCCTTTGACGAAATGCAGCGCGCCACCACCGGGCTGTTCAGCAAGAAACGCAAGCGGGTGGTGCGTCTGCGCGCGACGATCTCCTGCGCCGCGCTGGTGATCGCGCCGCAACTGGCCCGGTTCCAGGCCGAACACCCGGATATTCACGTGCAGCTGTCCTCCACCGTCTGGTCCAGCCGCTTTGACGAGGAGGCGCTGGACATCGACATCCGCTATGGCTCCGGCGACTGGCAGGAGGCGCAGATACAGCACCTGGGCCACGAAAACGCCATCCCGGTGTGCAGCCTCGCCTATGCTGCGACCTTGGGCAGGACGCCCTCAATCGAAGATCTGGCCCGCGCCGATGTGGTGCAGATCATTGGATCCGAAACCGACTGGGGCCGCTTGGCAGACCTGCACGGGCTGACCCTGCAGTTCACTGCCGACTGGCTCAAGGCCGACTCCTCGCTGCTGGCCCTGCAGACGGTGGCAGCAGGCCACGGCGTAACAATGGTGCTGGAAAGCTTTGCCCGGCAATACGTCGAGCAGGGGCTGGTGACCGCCCCGGCCGCATACAAACTGCCCAAACGCCGCTCGCACTACATGGTGATCAACGACCGCGCGGGCCAGCGGGAAGAACTGAAGGCTGTCGCCGCTTGGATAACGTCGCTGTATCAGGCGCTGACCTGAGAGGGTTTTCCCTGCCGTTCCCCGCGGGGACAGCGGCAGCAAACACTGCCCTCTACTCCTGCAGCGCGTCCAGCGAAGCGGCCATTGCACTCCACAACTCCTCTGCCGGTTCGGTGCCGACTGACAGCCGCACAAACCCCGGCGCCACGGCATCGCCCCAGCGGGCACGGCGCTCAGCCGAGGTATGCACCCCGCCAAAGGACGTCGCGGATCGGATCAGCGGGCAGGTGTTGATGAAGGCATCCGCTTGTTCCGCGCTGTCCAATGTGATCGAAATCAGAAAGCCGAACCGCGCCATCTGCTGTTTCGCCAGCTGATGCGAGGGGTCGGAAGCGAGGCCGGGGAAACGGATTTCCTGCACCAGCGGGTGCGCCGCCAGCCGTTCGGCCAGAACCTCCGCCGTGCTGCACATCCGGTCAAAGCGCACGTCCAAAGTCTCCAATCCCCGGTGCGCCAGCCAGGCCTCCTGCGGGCCGGGGATGCCGCCGCCGAACTGGCGCCACTCGCGCGCCGCCTTCAGGATGTCTTCGTTACGGGTGGCCAGATGCCCCATCAGCACATCCGAATGGCCGCCCGGCGCCTTGGTGTCGGAGGCCACAACCACATCCGCCCCCAGCTCCAGCGGGCGCTGGCCCAGCGGGGTCATGGTGGTGTTGTCAACGATCAGCAGCCCGCCCGCCGCGTGGACCGCATCAGCAATGGTGCGCAGATCGCAGAGATCCAGGCCGGGATTCGAAGGCGTCTCTGCAAAAACAACGTCAAAACCGTCAAAGCCGCCTTCGGCAAAACCGGTGATCGGGCGCTGGTGAACCTCAACGCCAAGGTTCTGCAAAAACCGCTCGCTGAGGCGCCGGGTGACATAGTAGCCGTCCGAGGGGATCAGCAGTTTTAACCCTGCTTTTACGGTTGCAAACAGCGCCGCTGAGATTGCCGCCATGCCGGACGGAAACGCCAGCGTTGGTGCGTCCTCCAGATAGGCCAGCATATGCTCAAGCTGCTCCCAGGTGGCGTTGTCGACGCGGCCATAGCTGGGGCCGCCGGTCCAGTCGCCGGGCAGGTGATACATTGAGCTTTGCGTGAGCGGCAGCGCCACCGGCTCGCCCTCAGAAAGTGTGTTGCCGCGCAGGTGCAGCATGGCGCCGGCTTTGGGGGCGGTGGGTGTGTCCATGGGCTGGCACCTTTCGTGAATGCGGGTTTCAGGAGTGATAACCGGCACAATCGAAAATGCAAATCGGCAGAAAGACACTTTGGAGAACTCGAACTGCAGAACAGAGGGCAGTCCCTGTCCGCGGGCGGAAGCGAAGCGCCCGCCCGTTTTGCTGAAAGCAAACCTTTGGTTTGACGGGGCGGACGGGCGCTGCCCGGCCTATCGGCCGGGCGAGTGGCTTATGATAGGCTTCAGGATCAACCCATCCAGCGGCGCACAGGTGCAGCGGCTTCTTCCAGCGCCTGGCAAACCACGTCAATCAGGGTCGGGCCGTCATGGGCAATGGCTTCCTTGATCGCGGGGTCCAAATCCTCGGTGCGCTCCACCCGCCAGGTCTTGACGCCAAATGCCTCGGCCACGGCGGCGTGGTTGGTACGATTGAAGTCCACATTATAATACCGCTTATCGCAGTCGTCGCGCTGGCTGGCCTTGATCCAGCCGAAGTTGGCGTTGGAGAACACCACATAGGTGATCGGGGCATTGCAGCGCACCACGGTTTCCAGCTCGCCGCAGGTGAAGTTGAAGGAACCGTCGCCCATCATCCCCACAACTTTGGAGCCGGGACGCCCGAACCAGGCACCCAGCGACGCCGACAAGGAATAGCCCAAAGCGCCATGAGCCCGGTTGGTGATATACTGCCGCCCCGGATGCTTCTGCTGCGAGTAGGCGTTGTAATAGGGGCAGCTGGTGCCGGGATCAGACACCACGATGGCGTCATCGGGCAGGTTGCGGTTCAGCGCGTGGATGATCTGCTCCGGCAGGACCTGATCGGTTGCGCTGTTTGCCAGCGCCTCGAACTTGGCGAATTTGCGCTGCTTGATATCGGCGATTTTCGCGGCCCCGCTGAACGTTGGCACTTCGCCCTCGTGGCTGTCCAGATAGGCATTGACCGCCTGCAGCGCCAGTTTCAGGTCGGCCACTACGCCCACCTCGGTCGGGTAATTGGCGCCGATGGTCATCGGGTCGTTGTCGAAATGCACGATCCGCTGGCCGGGCTTCGGCGCCTCCCAGCGCGAGGTGGTGGTGGAACCGGCGCGGCAACCCATGAAGATAACCAGATCGGCACCCTCCATCATTTCCCAGGTCTCATCCGTGCCGCCGTTGGAGCCGACCACGCCCAGCGATTGCGGGTGGGTATCGGCAAGCGAGCCTTTGCCGGAGATCGAGGTGCCGACGGCGATATCCAGGCGGGAGGCGAGCGTGCCCAGCTCTTCCATCGCGCCGGAAATTACCACGCCGCCGCCGCAGACGATCAGCGGTGATTTGGCGGTGAGGATGGCTTCAACCGCAGCCTCGGCTGCGCCCGGTTCGGGGGCTGCGCGGTAGGCGGGGTAGCTTTGATGCTTGGGATCGCCCCAGATATCATCCGCTGGGACATCATCATACTGAATGTCATACGGCAGGCCCAAGTGCGCCGAGCCGGACCGCCCGGTGGTCATCGCCCGGAACGCCTGGCGCACCATGCGCGGGATGTGGTCGGCGCGTTTGATCACCGTGTTGAACTTGGTCAGCGGCCCCATCAGGACCTCTTGATTGACCTCGGTCAGCGGGTATTTGCCGTAGGACCCCACGGAAATGTCGGTGGTGATCGCCAGCACCGCATATGAGCTTTCGTTGGCCTCGATCAGCCCCGGCAGGATGTAGGTGGCACCGCCGCCCGAGGGGCCTTCGCAGACGCCCACCCGGCCTGTCACGCGGGAAAACCCGTCGGCCATATAGGCAGCACTGCGCTCATCCCGGGTCAGGACATGGGTGATACCATGCTCCAGCCGGTTCATCGCGTCATAGAAGGGCAGCGTGGTGTCGCCGCAGAGGCCAAAGATATGGGTGACGCCGTGGGCCTCCAAAGAGCGCACCATCGCCTCGGCCCCGGTCAGCGCGTTGGTCATCGTGTTTTTCATGGGGCCCCCTAAAGCCGTCGTGAGATCTGTCCTGGAGCGGATGCCCAGGATTCGTGTTCTAAGTTGTATACAATTCTGTAGATAGATGTGAAGACTGAAATTCAGACGTCTTGAGCGGACGAATTTCCCGTTTCTTCACAGTGACTTACGCAAGCATGCTCTGGATGTACTCCCGCCAGGCTTTGGCAAAACTGGCCGCCAACTGCGACAACGGCCGCGCGCTGGGGGTCAGAATCGAATAGCCAAAAGGGATCTGCGGCTCAAACGGCAGAAACCGGATCCGGTCCTCATCCGGGTTGCTTCGGCGGTAGCTTTCAGCGCTAAGGACATCGACAATGGCGCAGGCCTGACCGGCGGCGATGAAGTGGAACAGCGGCAGGAAATATTGCGCGTCATAGCGCAGGTTGAATTCCACCCCCGCCTGCTGAAAGGCCTGCGAGGTGGCCTGATAGGTGTTGTGATCCGGCTGCAGCGCGCCCATTGGAACCCCGTTCAGATCGGCGGCAGTGATGGCTTCGCGGTCCGCCAGCGGATGGCCGGCCGGCACCGCGCACAGGCAATTGCTGGGCAGTTCTTCTGCCGTGTACAGCTTGCGGTCGCCGCGGAACCGGCTCATGTCGCAAAAGCCGATGTCGAAACTGCCGGCCGCCACCAGGCTGCGCACCTGCGGCGAGGACCGCGTTGCCAGCGTCACCCGCACCTCGGGTTTGCCATCCACAAAGCGGCTGATGAATTCCGGCAGCAGATAGGTTGACGGCCCCGGCATCGCCACGATCCGGATCGACCCCTGCACCCGGTCGCGCATATTGGCCAGGTTCTGCTGCGCAGTTTCCAGCCGCGACAGGATCTCGGTCGCCTCCTCCATCAGGTACTGCGCCTCGGGCACCGGCACCAGGCGGCGGCCCTCGCGCAGGAACAGGGTCAGGCCCAGCTCCTCCTCCAGCGTCTTGATGGCAGCGCTGATCGCGGGCTGGGTGCGGTGCAGGTTGCGCGCAGCCTGGCTGACCGATCCGGTTTTCATGACCTCGTGAAATACCGCAAGCTGATGAGAGTTCATGTTAAGCCACCATAAATTCCATCTATACATACCGTATAATTTTAAATTTGTACTTATGCATTTCCTTTTCCATGATGCAAAGATCGGAGGAGAAAGCTGCGGCAGCCAAGCTGCGGCCAATAATCAAGGGAAGAGATTATGGGAATTTTCAAGAAACTGACCGGGGCCGCATTGGCCTGCACCATGCTGACCGGCGCTGCTGCGGCGCAGGATATGACCTTTTTCCGCATCGGCACCGGCGGCGCGGGCGGCACTTACTTCCCGATCGGCGGCATCATCGCCAATGCGATTTCCAACCCGCCCGGCTCGCGTGCGTGTGACGAAGGCGGCAATTGCGGCGTGCCCGGTCTGGTGGCAATGGCGCAGTCGACCAATGCCTCGGCCCATAATGTGAACGCCATTCAGAACGGCCAGATGGAGGCAGGCCTGTCCGGCGCTGCAACCCTGCATTTTGCCTATCACGGCACCGGCAAGTTCGAAGGCAATGCCAAGCCCGACCTGCGGGTGATTGCCAACCTGTTCCCCGAAGACCTGCATCTGGTACTGCCCGAAGGCCACAAGCTGGACGGTCTTGCCGACCTCAAGGGCAAGCGCGTGGGCATTGCCCAGGCCGGCTCTGGCACCCAGATCGCGGTTGAGCTGATCCTGGATGACCACGGTGTCAACCGCGACAACATGGACGAGGCCGAGCTGAACAACGCCCAATCCGCCGAGCGCATCGCCGACGGCCAGCTGGACGCCTACTTCTATGCGGCCGGCACGCCCGTCGCAGCGATGATCCAGCTGGATAACACCAAGGGCATGGAGCTGCACAACTGGTCCGCGGAAGAGATCAAACAAGCCAACACCACCGTGCCCTATTACATCCCTTCGACCATTCCGGCGGGCACCTATCCGGGTGTGGACTATGACGTGAACACCGTGGCGGTTTCCGGCATGCTGGTCACCAATGCCAATATGGATGAAGAGCTGATCTATGGCATCACCAAGGCGATGTGGTCCGACACCGCCCGCAAGCTGCTGGACAACGGCCACCCCAAGGGCAAGGCGATCACCCTGGAAACCGCGCTGGAAGGCGTGGAAGGCATCGGCGTTCCGCTGCATCCGGGTGCTGAGCGGTTCTACCGCGAAATCGGCCTGCTGAAGTAACTCCTCCCCCCTGAACTGCGGCAGCAGGGTCCGCCTTGCTGCCGCCTTTTGTTTCCCGGTGCCCCTGCCCGCCTGCTGCCCGCAAAGCGCAGACGCAGGACGCTCGCGCCGTTGACCCTGCTAGACTGGAACTGCCGATGTCCCTGGACACTCACCTTGACAACAAAGCGCTGGAGGAGCTGGAGAAGCAGTATGACTCCGCTCTGAACACGCGCGACAACGGACCCAGGCTGACGGGGTTCATCTATTGGGCCAGCATCGTCTTTGCCCTGTATCATCTGTGGACGGCTGGGTTCGGCACCCCGGTGGACCATGTGCATATGGGCATTCACCTGGCTGGGCTGTTCCTGTTCATCTTTGTCGGCTTTCCTCTGATCAAATCGGCGCGCAGCCTGGAATGGCGCGGGCCGAACTTGCTGCGCCCCGGCAATGTGCCGCTCTATGACTGGGCGCTGACCGGTCTCAGCATGGCGGCGGCGCTGTTCCTGTGGGTCAGCTGGCGCGGTTTTGACATGTTCGGGTTCGACATCGCCGAGCAGGCGCTGCGGCAGGGCAACCCGTCCAGCCTGGATGTGTTCTTTGGCTCTGTGCTGATCCTGACGGTGCTGGAAATTGCGCGGCGCACCATCGGCTTTGTGCTGCCGCTGATCATTCTGGTATTCATGGTCTATGCGCTGTTCGGCCCCTATATGCCCGCGCAGATCCTGAAGCATCCGGGCGTCAACTGGCAGCAGTTCGTCAACAATATGTACTTCCCGTCCGAGGGTATATTCGGCGTGACGCTGTGGGTGGTTTCCACCGTGGTGTTCCACTTTGTGCTGTTCGGCGTGGTGGCGCAGCGGATGGGGCTGGGGCAGTTCTTTGTCGACAATGCGATGATCGTGGCAGGCCGTTACACCGGCGGCCCGGCCAAAGTGTCGGTTGTCTCCTCGGCCTTCTTCGGGACCATTTCCGGCTCGTCGATTGCCAACACCGTCTCCACCGGCTCGCTCACCATCCCCAATATGAAAAAGATGGGCTACCCCGGCCATTTCGCAGGCGGGGTTGAGGCTGCGGCGTCAGCTGGCGGGCAGATCACCCCGCCGATCATGGGGGCAGCCTCCTTCTTGATGGCCGAATATCTGGAGGTGCCTTACACCACCATCGTGATTGCAGCGATTGTGCCGGCGATGATGCATTACATCGGGGTGATCTCGATTGTGCATTTCACCGCCAAGAAACTGGGCCTGACCGCCTATCCCAAGGAGCAGCTGCCCAAATTCCTGGCAGTGTGGAAGGACGGCTGGTACACTATCGTGCCGCTGATTGCCCTGCTTCTGGTGCTGTTCTCGGGCTATTCACCGAATATGGCGGCCTTTATCGGCCTTAGCCTCTGTGTCGTGGTGGGTTTCTGCGCCTTTGACAAACCCGCAACCCTGCTGGTGCCGCTGGCCTTGCTCGGGTTCATATTCTGGAAGGCCTCGCCCTATTCCGGCGAGGGATATTCGCCGGTGATGGCGGGCATGCTGGCCGCGCTGACGCTGGTGGGCTGCATGCACCGCAATGAACGGCAAAGCTTCCGCGACTTGTTCGACAGCTTCCACGTCGGCGTGCAGTATGCGCTGGCGGTGGGTGCGGCCTCGGCTGCGGTGGGCATCGTCGTGGGTGTGATCAACACCACCGGCGTTGGCTTTCGCCTGGGCTTTATGGTCACCGGCGGCGCGGCGGATATGGCCACGGCAATTGCGCCGCTCTTGGACTGGACAACGATTGAGGCGTTCAGCCAGCCGTCGATCCAGCAGTTCCTGTCACTGGTGCTGATTGCCGTGGCCTGCATCCTGATGGGGGCCGGCCTGCCGACCACGGCGTTGTACATCATGCTGGTGGCGGTTGCGACGCCGGCCCTCAGCCAGCTGGGCGTGCCGCCGCTCGCCACCCATATGTTCGTGCTCTACTACGGTGTGATCTCCGAGATCACCCCGCCGGTCTGCGCCTCGGCCTATGCGGCGGCGGGAATTGCGGGATCGAACCCGTTCCGCACCGGATTGAATGCCTTCACGCTGGGGCTGGGCAAGCTGATGGTGCCGATGGTGTTTGTCTACGCGCCCACCATGCTGATCGTGCTGCCCGAGCATTTCACCCTGCTAAGCTTCACCCAGGTCACACTGACCTGTGCGGCAGGCGTCTTTGCCATCGCCACTGCGGTGTCGGCCTATTTCCTGGCGCCGCTCACGGGGCTGTGGCGGCTGCTGATGGCAATCGGCGGACTGTTGCTGGTGGCGCCCTCGGGCGGCTCTGACATCGCCGCCCTTGTGGTGATGGCGCCGGTGCTGCTGCAGCAGCTGGGCCAGCAGCGCAAACTGCAGGCTGAGGCTGCCCGATGAGCACCCCTGCCACCCCTGATGTGCCTGGTTCTCCCGATGTAACAGTCCTGGGCGCCGGGATCGTCGGCATCTGCTCGGCCTTGTCGCTGGCCGGGCGGGGGCTGCGGGTCCGGCTCATCGACCGGGATGCGCCGGGTCAGGCAACGTCTTACGGCAATGCCGGCATCATCTCGCCCTGGTCGGTGGTGCCGCAATCAATGCCCGGCTTGTGGAAAAAGGTGCCCGGCTGGCTGCTGGACCCGCTGGGCCCGGTCGCGGTGAAGCCCGCCTATCTGCCCAAGGTCGCGCCCTGGGGGCTGCGGTTCCTATCCGAAGGGCGCGCCGGGCGGATACAGGAAATCTCGGATGCAATGGGGTTTCTGTGCAGGGATTGTGTGGAGGGTTTCCGCGTTCATTTGGCCGGAACCGGTCATGAGGATCTGGTGCAGGACAGCTACTACGTCCATGCATCCCGCAACCCGGATGAGGCTGACCTGAACAGTACCGGCAACCGGCTGCGGGCCGCGCAGGGTGCAGAGATGGAGCGGATCGGCGCTGCCGAGCTGCGCGATCTGGAACCGGCGCTGACGCCGGAATTTCAGGCAGCGGTCCTGATAAAGGGCCAGGCGCGGGCGCTCTCTCCCGGCCGGATCGGCACGGTGCTGGCAGAAAAGCTCCAATCCGTGGGCGGTGAAATCCTGCAGCAAACCGTGCGGGGCATCCTGCCCGCACAAACCGGCGGCTGGACCTATACCACCGAAGCGGGCCAGGAATGGACACCCAAGCTGGTGCTGGCGATGGGGGTCTGGTCGGGCGAGCTGCTGAAGCAGCTGGGGATCAAGATCCCGATGGAATCGGAACGCGGCTACCATGTGTCCTTCAAAAACCCCGGCGTCGCGCTGAACAATTCGATCATGGATATGGACATGAAATTCGTGGCCTCCTCGATGGAGGAAGGGCTGCGGGTGGCCGGCACTGCCGAATTTGCAGGCCTGGATCAGCCGCTCAATCAGAAGCGACTCGACGGGCTGGCGGAGCTGGCCAAGGCACTGCTACCGGATCTGCAGGCCGGCGACATGGGCACCTGGTCCGGCCAGCGCCCCAGCCTGCCCGACAGCCTGCCCTGCATTGGCGAGGTCGAGGGTTTTCCCGATCTGATCGCCGCTTTCGGCCACAGCCATTACGGCCTGATGATGGCCCCGAAAACCGGACGGCTGGTGGCCGATATCGTCAGCGGCACACCGGTGAACGAAGACCTCGCGCCGTTCCGCGCGCGGCGGTATGAAAGGATCAAGGCATGACCATCCACCCCGGCGGGCAGAACATCTGCGGCGTCTCCATCGGCGTCCTGGCGCTGGAGAGCTATTTCCCCAAGCCCCCCGGCCATATCAAGAACCCCTCCAGCCTGCAGTTCACCACGCTGTATGAAATGCTGGACGGGATCACCGTGCCGAAACTGCTGGCCAACCCCACCGGCGAGATGAAGGACCGGCTGATCGAGGCCGCCAGGCGGCTGGAGGCCAAAGGCGTACGCGCCATCACCGGTTCCTGCGGGTTTCTGGCGATCTTCCAGCGGGAGATTGCCGCGGCAGTGAATGTGCCGGTGTTTGTCTCCTCGCTGATCCAGGTGCCGCTGGCGCATCAGATGACCGGGCGCACTGTTGGGGTGATCACCGCCTCCGCCGGCAGCCTGACCGATGCCCATATGCGCGGCGTAGGCGCTGAACACACACCCGTGGTGGTGCAGGGGCTGGATGATGCGGAAGAATTTTCAACCGTGATCCTGCGCAATGAGCGCACGGCGATGGATCTGGCCAAGGTCGAGGCAGAGCTGCTGGCCGCCGCCAAAGGCATGATCGCCCGCAATCCGGAGATCGGCCCGATCGTGCTGGAATGCACCGATCTGCCGCCCTATGCTCATGTGCTGCAGGCAGAACTGAACCGGCCGGTGTTCGACATCATCACCCTGTCTGAGATGGTGCATAGGGCTGCTTTGCGTGTGCCTTTCCCGGGTTTCATCACCTGAAACGCTGAGGGCGGCGTCCGACCCTGGGTGGGTGCGAAAGCGCCCTCCCGTGGGGAGGGTCGGGCGCTGCCCGGCGTGCAGCCGGGCGGGTCATTCAATTGAACCCAACCCTCACTGGATTGGAGCTCATGCCACAGAGATTTCCGGCTCTGAGCCCCCAAATCTTTTGCATGCGGAGCGACGCCCTGGGCCTTAATCTGGCGCGGAAACACACATTCCGCCTGATAGGACCATCATGAGCCAGATCACCGACATTCTTCTTGAGCAAATCCGCGACCGCTTTGCCCAGGTCGATACCTGCCCGCAGCAGGGCAGCCGCATCTTCTTTGAAAACGCAGGCGGCGCGCTGACGCTGAAATCGGTAGTTGAAACCTCTGCCCGGTATGCCGCTATCCCGGACAACCAGGGCCGCGACAATCCCGGCAGCCATGAACTGGTGCGGGTGATTGCCAAGGCCAAGGACGATATGCGCGTCTTCATGAACGCGCCGGGCGGCCAGTTCTTTGCCGGTGAAAGCGGCACCGAACTGTTGTTCCGTCTGATCATGAACGCCTGCCTCGGCTCGCCTGAGGGCGGCACTGTGCTCGGCTCAACACTGGAGCATCCGGCCACCCGCTCTGCCTGTGCCCGCTGGGCCGCGGTGGCACGGCAGAACCATGTGCTGATCCCGCATAACGACGCCAGCGGAACCCTAACCGCTGATGCCTATGCCCGGGCCGTCACCCCTGACACGGTTGTCGCCACCATCGTCCACACCTCCCCGGTCACCGGCATGGGTGTGGATATTGCCGCCTGCGCCGCGGCCATCCGCAACGTGGCGCCGGGTTGCCTGATCATCGTCGACGGCATCCAGCACGCCGCCCATGGCCGCATCGACCTGACAGAATACGGCGTCGACGGCTATGTGATCTCACCCTACAAGATGTTCTCGCGCCATGGCTATGGCCTTGCCTGGATCTCGGACCGGCTGACCAGTCTGCCGCATAACGCGCTGATCGACGGGCCGGAAGACAACTGGGAAATGGGCACCCGCGACACCGGCAGCTACGCCACCCTGTCGGATGTGGCCGAATACCTCGAATGGCTCGGCGGCGAGGTGAGCGATGCCACGGACCGGCGCGCGAAATTCCTGGCAGCAGGCGAGGCGATCCACGCGCATGAAAAAGCCCTGACCGACGCAATGATCCATGGCACCGGCAATTTGCCCGGCTTGGCGGAAATGGAGGGCGTCACCATCCTGGGCGGCGCGGACAACCCGGCACGCGAGGGGCTGGTGTCGCTGACCGTGGACGGCGTGCCGTCGGCGGATGTGGTGAAGCGGCTGAACGAACAGGGCATCCGCACCCATCTGCGCAAGGCGGATCACTACTCGGGCAATATCCTGACGCCTTTGGGCATGAACAGCTGCGTAAGGGTTTCCCTGTGCCACTACAACAGTGTCGGCGAAGTCTCCAAGTTTCTGGGCGTTATGAAAGAGATTGCGGATTAAGATCCGCTGCACTCTTCCGCCTTGCTGCGAAAGTGCGGATTAACTTAATGCAATCAACCGCCCGGCCGTTGGGGCGGGCAGTGCCTGGCTTTCTGTCCGAACTCTCAAGAAAATTGCTGCTGACGCGGCCGTCAACTTTGTAGCTTGATCGCCTTTGCAAAAGGAGGCGGAATCCCTCCGAAACAGTCCGGGCGGACTTATGCTGCGGGCTTTGTGACTGCTGCTCCAACAGCGGTGCAACGGTTGAGGAAGGAGCCATACTGCGCCATTGGTCCGGGCAGAAATGGCGAATGATGCGGATCTGGCTCCGCAACCTGCCGGTCAATGCCCCGTGCCATGAACCTCCTGGCGCGGCTCCGGCGGCGGTATAGGGCAGTTCCAATCTCAGCATGAAACCTGGCCTCCTGCCGGAGAGAAGGTTCCGTGAAAACGCTTGATAGGAAAGTGGGGTGATCACGCCTCACCTGATGCGGCGCCTTGGGCTTCTCGCAAGTTGTCGCTTGAACCGGCCTTGTTGCGCAAAGCCGGAAGGGGGATTCATTTCATGATTTCAACTTGGTAGCTGGTCTGCAACAGCGGCTGAACCGATACAATCTCAACCGGTGAATGATCAGTGCCGATCATCAGCCAGTCAAAACCCACCAGCGGCAATACTTCGGTGAAGACCGGGCTGGCCAGCGACAGCCTGAGGCCGATTTGGACTTCGCCCGCAAGAAGCCGCTCATTGAAAACGATTGCGCGGAGGGCTGATCATGTGAACTGAACCGACACAGATCCAAGCGGCCCGAAATCGGCGAGGTGGGTGCGAAGCTGATCGTGGCTGTTGCAGTGGAAGCGTTTGACGGTGGCGTCCTTGATTGTCCGGTTCATCCGCTCGACTTGACCGCCACTCGGGAAAACGGTCCCCCGGGCCGTTTTCTAATCCTCGCAGCTCCACGGATGGTTGGGCTTGGTCAGGCGGTGCTCAATCCCGTTCGCTTCGCAGATCATGTTGAAGCGCATCTGCCGGGCAGCGAATGGCACCGAAAAGAGAGAGCTTTCCTTCAGCTGTCTGCCCTTCGGCGATATCCATGTGAAAGAAGCCAATGGGGTAGCGCCTGAAGCGCTGACGCTTGGGCTTGTCTCCCTGGACATCCGGGAACCGTGAGATGCCATGCCGCTGAAGGCAGCGGTGCAGTGCTGACCGGGTCAGGTGCGGAATGGACGGCTGCAAGGCGTATAGACAATCATCCAGCGGCAGGAGCGTGTGCCGGCGGAAAGCCGCAACAGTGTCTGCCGTCAGCACCTTTGGGACAGATTTGAGGATTTGAACACCAGAGTGGTTCTGGTTCATCGTAGCTTTCAAGGAGCGCAGATGAATAAGAAGCCCGGAACATCGAAGGACAGCGCTGACAAGCTTGTCAAAAACATCCGCCGCAAAACCCGCCAGACCTATTCTGCGGAAGAGAAGATCCGCATTGTTTTGGCAGGTCTGCGTGGCGAGGAAAGCATTTCGGCGCTGTGCCGCCGCGAGGGCATCTCTGAAAGCCTGTATTACAGTTGGTCGAAAGAATTCCTGGAAGCCGGGAAACGGCGGCTTTCTGGCGATACGGCGCGTCAGGCGACATCACCTGAAGTGAAGGAGTTGCGCTCCGAGGCGTTGGCTTTGAAGGACTGCGTGGCTGACCTCACCCTGGAAAACCGTTTGCTGAAAAAAAGCATGACCGGGGCTGGGGAGTTCGAGGAATGAGATACCCGGCGTCCGAGAAACTGGAGATCATCCGCACGGTTGAGGGATCACATCTGCCGACCAAAATGACCCTCGGCATGCCGGGCATTCCGCGCACGACTTTCTACCGCCCCCTCTTGGCAGATTTGCGTTGCAAATCGCCTGCCGGGCAATGGGATATGACCGCTACGTTGAAGGCGGGTTCGATGCCCTTGCAGATCACTCGCCCCGCCCAAAGTCGGTCTGGAACCGTATTCCACAGGCCAGGCGGGATGACCTGATCGAGTTTGCGTTGGAGCATGAAGCGCTGACGACACGCGAGCTGGCGGTCAAATACACCGATGAGAAGCGGTATCCTCGCCCATTGTCTCTCGGACCAATGGCGTTCCAATGTCTCGATCTCTGAATCATCCGCTTATCGCATTCTGAAGGCCGCCGATCTGATCACCGCGCCCGAGTATGTGGTGATCAAGGCTGCCGGCGAGTTCAAAGACAAGACGACGGCCATCAACCAGATGTGGCAGACGGACTTCACCTACTTCAAAATCATCGGTTGGGGCTGGTAGTATCTGAGCACGATCCTGGACGACTACAGCCGCTACATCATCGTCCCGCTGCCCGGCAGTCGTTTGCAAAGCAAACGATGAGAGGGGGAAACTTTGCACAAACATGCGGGCCGAGGATGTGACAGACACGATTGAACTGGCTTTGACAGCATCGGGCTGCGACCAGGCGGCCGTACGCCACAAGCCGCGCCTGCTCAGCGAGCTGCCCATTGAAAGCGCCATTGGTTCGAGCCCAATGGGCGGCGGCTCGTGCTACATCTCTGGCGATTTGGCTGAATGGTTGGGAAAACAAAAGATGACCCATGTGCGCGGAGCACCATTCCACCCGCAAAAGGGAGGGCAAGATTGAACGCTGGCATCAGACCTTGAAAAACCGGGTCCTGCTGGAAAACTACTATCTCCCCGGTGCTCTCGAACGCCAAATCGGGACCTTTGTCGACTACTGCAACAACCAGCGCTACCACGAGAGCCTGAGCAACGTCACACCCGCCGGCGTCTACTTCGGAAGGGACAAAGCCATTCTGAGAGAAAGGGAGAAGATCAAGAAGTTGACGATCCGACAGCGCCGCTTGCAACACCAGAAACAGGCAGCATAATCAATCACGCAACCGAACCAGAGCCTCCAATGCTCAAGCCGCTCTGAAGTCCCATTTTTTATGACGACGGGCAGGTAGGCTGGATACAACCCGGAGTGTGGAGCCAGGTTGATGAGTAAATTCGAACTGAACCTGAACGAGTTCGGCAAAGTGACTGGTATTGGCACACATCAGTACAAAGCGGAACAGGAGCAGCGGCTGCAAGCTATCATCAAGGTTGCAGTCGAAAATTATGTGCCTGCCAATGTGATCCCGCGTGCGCGCATTTCACCAACAATTTTTTCTGCCGAACTGACTATTCAGCAGCTTAAGCGGTTGGAAAGCGACAAACACGTCGCCTCTGTTTCGGTGTCCCGCAAACTGCGCATTGTAGAATAGTCCCCAGCAATTACCGGTTTCGTAATGGACTTTAGGCTGCCTCGGCACGCGCGGCGAGGGCAGTTTCGGCTTGCGCGAAATCGTGAAGTTAGCAACCCCCACTCATTGAGCGGGACGAAGCCGCTTCTGTAATAGGGCGGTTGGTGTCAATTGGTATTTTTCACAACGACGGCCGCGATACGGTTTCACCGCTCGCGTGACGAGGCCGCTGGCTCCTCGGTGACGTCAAAGATCGGAGCAGCGCCAGTCCGATGTGTCAGATCACCCAGTTTTGGGTCGCATGGGCGCCAGGGCCTGGCGAGGGGTTTCCCGGTGTCGAGATGATGCTTCTGTCCGTGGTCAGCGCCGTGGCTGCCACATGATGCCTGGTTCAAGGGCGGTTCCCGCGCGCCCATCTCGCGCGCGTGCTCGAATGCGATAATTCGGCGACGAGCGGCTTCACGGCGTCATCGGGGACCGCGTCCCGACGGGGACCTCGGTGGGCCTGCGCGACCAATTCCTTTCGTTTTGGGATGAAAGTTGGCAACTCGCGTTTTGGACGCCTACGCGGTCGCCATTGCAGCGTCACGACGGCTTAAACTGAACTCGGTTCCATCGCACCACAACCGGTGCAAAACGACACCGATACGTCGGGCCAGAGCCGTTGTTGCCCGTTTTTGGCCATGGCGTGCGGCCACCCGCAACGCCCACGCGCCGAGCCAATTGCGCCGCCCGCAACGTAACATCGTCGTGGCCGCCTGAAAGAGGGCCGTGCGCAGCGCTTCGCCACCAGCACGCGTGATGTGACCGGAGATATCCCGCTCTTCCGACTGGTCCCGCCGCGGGGTGAGCCCAACCCAGGGGCCGGCGTCTTTTGAAGACCGGAAGCGGGCTGGGTCGTCAATGGCCGAGCGAACCGTCAGAGCAACAATCGCACCCACACCTGGCATGGTCATCATCAACCGGCACACCGTATCGTGCCGGGCCATATCACGCAGCAACCTCTCCAGATCTGCAAGTTCGTCGCGCAGTTCGACCCGCAGCCGCAGGATCGGCGCCACAGCCGCTTCAAGCATTGGATTGCCATTTGCCAGTTTCCGCACCCGCGTCTCGAAACGGGTCTTGGTCACCTGGCCCATTTTCAACCCGAAGTTACGTAAGATACCTCTGGTTGATTGTTCGAGCTTGATCGCGGCGTTCAGGATCGCCTTGCGCGTGGTCAGGACCGCACGCATCTTTTGGGCCGAGACCGACTTGCAATGCACCGGCCGGAACCAGCCCATCTGTAGTAACCGGGCGATGCCGAACGCGTCCCGGCGGTCGGTTTTGACAGGCATCGCTTTCAGTGCGCTCTTTACATGCCGGGTCTCCATCAAAACCACTGCAAATCCTGCCGCCGTCAGGTGCATGTGCAGCCACTGTGAGAGCGGTCCCGCCTCCAACCCCTCAGCTTCCACATTGCCTGCAAGATCATGCAGAAACGCCGTCAGGGCTTCTGGTTCACTGGCCGCGTTTGCCTCCTTCACAACTTTCCCGCAACTACTCAGAACGCAGATCGCCGTGCTTGCCAGTGAGACGTCAAAGCCGATAAACAAATCCATGTCATTGTCCTTTCATTCTGCCAAGGAATTGGGGCAAGCCTACCGGCAAACCCCCGCAGACACGCGATACGTGTCAAGGACAACGACATCTCATCACCACAATCACATCAATATGCCGAAACGGTGATGATTCACGCCAAGCCCTATTACGGCATCTCGCGCGGCAGGGGCCCCCGGCTCCTGAAACAATCATTCTGATGGAACCGAGGCCAGTGATGCGCTAACAATCAAACCGGACAGGTCAGATCAGGCCCCCAGCACAGCTCAACCCACCGTCAACTCCTCAAAGGGAGCACACTTAAAAACAAAGTGCTAGCGGCGCCATTAGATTGGGTTGAGAAAGGCGCAGGCATGTTCTAGCTAGTGGAAACGTAGCGAGTAGTTTGCTCTCTCATCAAAGTGCTGCCTTAGGAACGAAAATGAGAAACTTCAATTCAGCGCATGAGAAAGATCTCGAAGTCCTATCTTCTTTTTTAAAAGTCGAGGCAATTAACTCGCTGAACTTCAATGATGCTCTCATTTGCGCAGCTCTTTATGGCCGGTTGCACTGGGATAACATTTCAGGTTTTTTTGGTGACGACGGTTTTGAAAAGGAGTTATTTGCAAAATGGAAACACAAGCTCCCTAGATTATCGGCCAAGGAAATGCGCGGCGGAAGACCGGACAGATGGTGTCACGTTCTGACGAGAGTCTATTCTTATGGCGGACATTCCCGCCTATTTAAGCAATTATGCAATGGACTGGCAGACCATGGAATTTCGCAATCTTTGATCGTGACACAAAAGGCAACGGCCGACGTTCTCAGAGCACTTCCTGATCATCTTGATGCCAAATCGGTGTTAAAGGGCACTCCCGAGCACCGGGCTTGCGCAGTTTATAAGATAGCAAGAACCGCCAGCACTGTTCTCCTGTACAACCACCCAGACGATATCGGTACCGCGCTGGCCGCGCGGGCGCTTCGGGAAGATGGGGTGAAGGTCCTATTTGTTAACCATGCCGATCATGTATTTTCATTCGGCCCCGGGGCCGCTGATACTGTTCTTGAAATCTGTGCGACCGGATGGGCAACATCTGAACAACGACGGTCGACCAATGCACAGCATTTTATGGGGATACCTATGGTCTCCGCTAGCGCTGACAAGATCGCAACCAGATACAACAGGTCCGGCCCCATTTTATCTATTGGTGGGCCTGCTAAATACAAACCCACCTCCAGCTTGAATTTTCCGAGGTTTCTGGAACAGCTTCTAGCAGTCGTCTCAAATGATGTCGTCCTCATTGGCCCGAGCAAAAAAGACCCTTGGTGGGCCGATGTGCTGGCGAAATACCCTGGGCGCATTCAGCTTTTGGGTATCCAGCCGTCCGAAGTCGTGCAGACGGAATTCCAGCGCGCATCTTGTTATGTCGACAGCTTTCCAATGGATGGGGGGACTGTATTTTCGGAAGCAGTCCTCAACGGTCTGCCAACGTTTGGGCCAAACAGGCAATCTGCGCTAGGCATCAGCCCAGCTGACTCTTTGCGATGCGAAGGAGAGACGCAGCTGATATCTGACGTCGCGGCTTACTTGAAAGGCGGTGAGTGCTCTCTCGATCTGGTGGCCGTTCGGAACAGAATTCATCAGGATTTCACGAACTTAGCAGCGGTCGAAAGAGTACTGGAGGCCGCGGCGGGGGTAACCAAGGCATTGCCGGACTATTTGACACAACTAGGCAACCGCGGTCCAGACTACAATGCCCACAACTGGCGCCAAGACGCCCAACTGCACTTTCCCAAAAGAGCATGGAGAAAGCTCTCTCTCAGGAAGAAACTAAAGATTTGGCGCAGTGCAAGTCACTTAGACCTAAGCACCAGTACAGTAAAGAAACTCAAGCACCGGATTTTTTTTGGATAAACTTACCACACAATCAGTTTTGCACACCCGAAGCCAGCCTTGCCGTAGTCGTTTCCATTGTAAAACATATATGTATCATTTTCGGTAGAAACCACGGCTGGATAAGTCATCATCTGAGAGTCCCACCCTGTTTCTGAAGTGGCAAGACCGAGTTTGTCATCACATCGGATCCAGGAGTATCTGTCTTCGGACTCCGCATAGGCGAGTTGATACGGGGTCTCCTCAGTGCCTTTACCGAAGAACATCCGATATCTGCCCCCTTGTTTAACGACATAGGGCCTGCCGACACGGTGTTCTCCTGGCAGATTATCAACCACAACGCTACCTTGACCCGGGAAATGCACTCCATCGTCCGATTCCATATAGCGAATATTCTAGGTGTTTAGTCCCGGTGTGTGGTGGGTTGGATCGACACTGAATCGTTCTGGCTCTGAAGTCCAGATTTTGCAGATGTATTCGAACGGCGTGAGGCCGTTCAGCGTCTTCAATCGGCGTGCGTAATTGTACGCTGCGATGAAGTCGGTGATGTGCGTTTCAAGCTGAGAATGCGTGTCGTAGTGGTAGCGCTTGACCGTCGCTTCTTTGATTGTCCGGTTCATGCGCTCGACCTGGCCGTTCGTCCAGGGGTGGTTCACCTTTGTCAGGCGGTGGTCGATCTCATTCTCGCGGCAGACGCGGTCAAAGATGTGCTGGAACGCCGATGTGTCCTGCTTGCGATTGGTAAACTGGATGCCGTTGTCGGTGAGAACCGTATGGACCCTGTAAGGCACCGCCGCGATCAAATTGCGCAAGAACTGGGCAGAGATCATCTTGCCTGCTTTCTCGTGCAGTTCGACATAGGCAAACTTCGACGTGCGATCTATTGCGACAAACAACCTGGTTTTGCCCTCGCCGGTGCGAACTTCCGCGAGGTCGAGATGAAAGTACCCAATAGGATAACGCTTAAACTTCTTCTTCGGCTTGTCACCTTCAACCTCAGGCAAACGGCTGATGCCATGCCGCTGCAGGCAGCGATGCAACGACGAGCGGGTCAGATGCGGGATGGTCGGCTGCAGTGCGTAGAGGCAGTCATCCAGCGGCAATAGCGTGTGGCGTCGAAAGGCGACGATGACGGCTTCTTCTTCGATGCTGAGAACCGTGGAATGAGCCTGCTTCGGTCCCATCGCGGCGTCTTGAACGCTGTCGCGCTTGCGCCACTTGGCGACTGTCTTGACGTTGATGCCCAGTTCCCGGCTCAGCGCCGCGTTCGAAGCTTTCGATCGCTGTATGAGAGCTCGGACGGCGTGCGTGGTCTTGGCGCTCCCGTGAAGAATTTGCCCCATAATGCACCCTTGTGATGGTCACAGATCAGTAGACCACCACACACCGGGACTAAACACCTAGTCAGCCCACATCCGGGCTGAATGCCCTCTGTTATTAGGGCGTTTTCGTCAAGAGTATTCGAACTAAGTTTCTCCGTAAGGTCTTGTTTCAGTTCTCGGGTACCGGCTAGTACACCGCACATTTGGGGTCGAAGGTAAGGCGGGGAAGGCTAGGCTTGTCTTTTTGATGGTCCAGGGTGGACGCCTGCAAACCTCATGGAACCGCTCCATGATGCGCAGCGCATCATCTGTGATGTAGTGACTTTCCCCGGAAATGCGGCTCCTTTTCTTTGGGTTGAGTGAACGGCGAAACTGCGTTCTCAATGGCAAACCCCTGCTGCCTCCATCGCTTCACCCCTAGTCAGCATCCGGATGACATGCCGAAGGTTCAGCTCCGCACCGCGTCCGGCAATTTCCAACGCCTCGGCCACGGCCTCGACAGACGCTCGCGTCAATCCACGCCGGCAGCCCTCACGGCGAGCAAAAGCGGCTAGTTCGGTTACTGAAACGGGCGGGAGGCGAATGACCTCCAGGCGGCTTAGCAGAGGGGCCGGTAGAGTGACCAAGGTATTGGAGGTCAGCACCCAGCTGGTCCAGGATATGTCGAAACCCACCTAGTAGTAGGGGCACTGCCACGAAGCCGCGGAAGATGGCTCCAGGAGAGACAATAGTCCCTCGGTAAGGCCGAAACAGTTCCCCTTGGTCGAAGTTGCAACCCCGGCCTTTTCCACCTCATCCACAACGACCACCGGGTTCGCGATCAGATGCTTCAGGATCGTCATCAAAGGGCGTCCCGGCTGCGCATTGGACCAGCCCCGCTGTGAACCCACGATACCGAACGACGCCTGCTCCGCCGTCGCCTCCACACCACAGCGGGGCACGCCAAGTGCGGTGCTCAGCTGACGGGCCCACATGCTCTTTCCAATCCCCGGCGGTCCGTCGAGAAGAACCGGCGGCATTGTGGAACTCTGCTTCGATGAACTTGATCTTGGACATAGCTGGTCCTTTCCCGGCGCGCTGCGTCGTCTTGCTCCCGATTGCACAAAGTGCGTTCGGGAAAATGAAGGAAAGAACCTGGCCAGGTTTGAACTTCAGTCCTGCTTTATACGGCCATTTCAGTCAACAGGTGGCGCTGATCTGCGGAGGGGAAACGGATCCCTTCAGCATGCCGAAGGTAGAGATCACATAAGTCATTGTTTTAAAACAAAACCACCGGCCGAAGATCGGCCGGTGGCAATTAACCTCGTGTCGGAATGGCAGAAAACCCCCATCAATGGCAGTTATTTCTTGGGTCCGACATCAGTCAACAGGACGTGCTTAACTGCAAGGGTCAGCCACCCATCAATGACCAAAGAAATCCGGGGGCATTGGGTCTGAATTCTTCACGGGTCATCCCAGCCCCCCGCAGCTAGGGTCGCGGTTAAGGAATTGGCGGCACTCCCGGGCCTGCAGGGCGTGCCGCATCCCACATGCAGGCAAGGGAAACAGACGCATGAAAACCCATGCACAGGCAGTTGTGATCGGCGGGGGCCTGGTCGGCTGCTCAATCCTCTACCACCTCGCGAAACTTGGCTGGACCGACGTGGTGCTGCTGGAGCGCGACGAGCTGACCGCCGGCTCCACCTGGCACGCGGCGGCCAACATCCACGGGCTGCACGACAACAACAACGTGACCCGCGTCCAGCATTACACGATGAACCTGTATAAGGAACTGGAGAAGGAAACCGGCCAGGGCTGCGGCGTGTTTCAGCCCGGCTCGCTGTACCTGGCCAAGACCGAACAGCGCGAGCACCAGCTGCGCCTGCAGGAAGCCAAGGCGAAATACTATGGCCTGAACTTCCACGAGGTCAGCCGCGAACAGGCCAAGGAACTGCACCCGCTGGCGCAGTTTGACGACATCCGCTGCATCATGTTCGAACCCGACGGCGGCAACGTGGATCCCTCGGGCGTGACCATGGCCTATGCGGCCGGCGCCCGCGCCATGGGTGCGCAGATCGAACGGTTCTGCCCGGTGATCGGCACCGAACAGCAGCCCGACGGCAGCTGGATCGTGAAGACCGAAAAGGGCGACATCCATACCCAATGGGTAGTGAACGCTGGCGGTCTTTGGGGCCGCGAGGTGGCGGCGATGGCGGGCCTCACCCTGCCCTTGCAGCCGACCGAGCACCAATATTTCGTCACTGAGTCCATCGACGAAGTGGCAAACATGGGCCGCCGCCTGCCCTCGATCGCGGACCGCGACGGCGAGTATTACTTCCGCCAGGAGGGCAACGGCTTCCTGATCGGCGCTTATGAAAAGGACATGCGGTTCTGGGCTGAAAACGGCACTCCGCTGGACTTTGCCCACGAATTGTTCCCCGACGACCTGGACCGGATCATGGAGAACGTGATCCGCGCCACCGAGCGCGTTCCTTGCGCCGAAACCGCAGGCGTCAAGCGCGTGATCAACGGCCCGATGATCTGGTCGCCGGACAGTAACGCCATCTGGGGCCCGGTGCCGGAACTGAAAAACTATTTCTGCTGCACCGGCATTATCCCCGGTTTCTCGCAGTCCGGCGGCCTCGGCCTGCTGGCGGCGCAATGGATGATCGAGGGCGAGCCGCAGTACGACATGTTCGCCTGGGATCTGGCGCGCTTTGGCGACTGGGCCGACAAGAAATTCACCAAATCCCGGGTCGAGGATCAATACGCGCACCGTTTCGCCATCCATTTCCCGAACGAGGAACGCAGCGCCGGCCGCCCGGCCCGGGTGCGCCCGGCATACGAGCTGCAAAAGGAGTTGGGCTGCGTATTCGGTCTGAACTGCGGCTGGGAGCATCCGCTGTGGTTTTCCGGCACCCCCGGCACCCAGGACACCAACAGCTTCAACCGCCAGAACTGGTGGGAGCCGGTGGGCCGCGAGGTCAGCATGCTGCGGGAAAACGTCGGCGTGATCGACATCTCGAACTTCGCCAATTACGTGATCAAGGGCCCGGGCGCGTTTGACTGGCTGGACAAGCTGGTCGCCAACAAGGTCCCGACCGAAGCGGGCCGTTCCTGCCTGACCCCGCTGATTTCGGTCCGCGGCGGCGTGGCGGGCGACTTCACCATCACCAAGGTGGCGGATGACGAATACATGATGGTCGGCTCCGGCATGGCGGAACGCTATCACCAGCGGTTCTTCAACATGGTCGAGCTGCCGGAAGGCACCACATTTGAGGTCGCCACAAACCGCATTGCGGGCTTCAATGTGGCCGGTCCGAAATCGCGCGACATGCTGCAGCGGATGACCAATGCGGACCTGTCGAACGAAAACTTCCGCTTCATGCGCTCGCGCACCATCGACGTGGCCGGCGTGGAATGCCTGGCAATCCGTGTCTCCTTCACCGGCGATCTGGGTTGGGAACTGCACTGCTCTGAGACGGATCAGGTCAAGTTGTACTCCGCTCTGCTGGCAGCCGCCGCAGAGTTCGGCGGCGGACCGGTTGGCGGCCGTGCGCTTGGCAGCTTGCGGATCGAAAAGGGTTATGGTTCCTGGGGCCGCGAATACAGCCAGGAATACTGGCCGCAAGAGGTTGGCCTGGCAGGTCTTGTCAAGCTGGACAAGGACTTCCTGCACAAGGACGCCTATCTGAAGGTCAAGGACAACGCCCCGCGCGAAATGCTGGTCGGGTTCGAGATCGACGCGGTGAACGATGCTGATGCTTCAGGCGGCGAGCCCATCTTCACCCCGGACGGCAAGCCGGTTGGCCGGGTGACCTCGGGCGCCTATGGCTATTCGGTCGGCAAGTCGCTGGCATTGGGCTATGCCAACCCCGAGGTCGCCAAGCCGGGGGATGCGGTCGAGGTCTATATCCTGGGCAAACCGCACAAGGCCCGCATTCTGGAAGCCGCGGCCTTTGACCCCTCCGGCGCACGGCTGCGGGCCTAAGGTCAACCCAATAAGGCAGCGGGCCGCCTAAAGTGGCGGCCCGAAATGAATCGAGAAGGGCAGTGCCTGTCCGCGGGCGGAAGCGAAGCGCCCGCCCATGGGGGCGGACGGGCGCTGCCCGGCTTCCAGCCGGGCGGGACATTGTTGCAAGGAACCCGCGAGTTCAGCTAAATCGGCTGCATCCCAGCCGTCAGCCACTCTGCAAATGCAGCCTCATCCACATCCCCCGTGGCGAGGTCCTCCATCATACGGACGCCCTCTACCGGGTCCGGGCGGAACTGGTAGCCATTGAGGCGCAGAAAGGTCACTGCCGTCACAAAGGCCGTGCGCTTGTTGCCATCGACGAAGGCATGCGCCTTGGCGATCCCGAACGCATAGGCCGCAGCAACCTCGGCCATACCAGCATCCGAATAGGCAGCCAGGTTCATCGCCCGCGCACAGCCCATCTCGAGCAGTGCCTTGTCGCGCATCCCCGCAGCGCCGCCATGGCGGGCGATCTGCCGGTCATGGAAAACAACAACTGCCGCCAGCGGCACCCATTTGTATCTGCTCACGCCAGGGCCTGAAGCAGATCCCGGTTCTCGTCCATCACGATTTCAGCCGCGGCCAGCGCCTCGGCCACCGAGGGATCATGCGTCATCACCCGCAGGCTGCCATCATCGCCGCGCACCACAAACAGCGTGTCGCCTTCCTTGGCGTCCAGCATCGTCAGCATCTCCGTCGTCAGCGTGATGACGGCAGAGTTTCCGACTTTTCTGATCTTGGTCTCAATCATTGGCAGGCCTCGCGTATATATACCCGTATATACGGCGAATGCCGCCAAATTTCAATGCCGTCTGCAGACAGCGCTAAAGCTACAGCTCCATCCCCGCCGCGGCCTTCAGCAGCCAGGTCTTGAAATGCTTGACCGAAGGCGTCGCCGCCTTGTCCTTGAAGGTGGCGAAATAGGTCCACGGGCAGTCGAGATCAAAGGCGAAAGGCGCCACCAGCCGCCCGGCCTCCACATGCGAGCGCACCAGGGATTTCGGCAGCACCACGCACCCCAGCGCGTTGACCGCGAACTCCAGCCCCATATTGGAGGAGTTGGTCTGCAAGCCGCCCCTCAGTTCAATCCCGGACAGCCCATAATGCTTGGCGATTTTCTCCCAATAAATCGGGCGGCCCAGAATGTGGATCAGCTTGGCCTCCATCAGCTGCTCCGGCCTGCTCAGCGCTGCGCCGCTCACCCGGAAATCCGGCGAGCAGACAAGCGCCAGTTTTTCATCCCACAGTTTGACCGCCGGCCCCATCACATCATCGACATGGTTGATGGTGATCGAAATATCCGAAACGTTGGTCTCCACATCCACCCAGATGGTGCTGTGAATGGTCAGGTCGATATCGGGATGCACCTTGGTGAAATCCCCGATCACGTCGATCAGCCATTTCTCTGCCAGGCTGACCGGGCAGGAAATCACCACTTCCCGCTTGTGGCTTTGCGAGATCAGCAGCTGGGTGGCACTGTCGATCTCCTGCAGCGCATGACGGACCGAGGGCAGATAGGCCTCGCCCACATCCGTCAGCGACAAGGACCGTGGATGCCGCACGAACAGCGGCCGGCCGATGAATTCCTCCAGGCTGCGCACGTGGTTCGACACCGCCGACTGGGTGCAGTTCAGCTCATCCGCCGCCGAAGTGAAGCTAAGATAGCGGGCGGCGGCCTCAAACGAGCGCAGGAAAGTCAGGTGGGGGAGATTCTTCATCAGGCGGTCCGCTGGCGGTTTCGGGGCCATGTTCACATGCTTTGGAATGCGCCGCAATTCCCAAGGGTTAGCGGTCCGAAATGGTCAAAAAACGACGTCTAGCACGCATTTCACGAAATAACCCATCCCTATGACCCCGGTTTATTTGCGGGTCACCGGACCCAGGACACCCTAGCCTGACGCGGAAACCGCCCCTGCGAGAGATCCGCCATGACCGCCACTTTCGACCGCGCCGCCGACTTCACCTTCGGCCTCACCCCCGCCGCCCTGCCGGACAGCACCCGCGAGGCGGCAGCACTGATGTTCCTCGACACCTTGGGCATCACCATCGGCGCCACCCCGATGGAGGCCGGCCGCATCGCCCGCGAAACCGCCGTGGCGCTTTATGGCTCCGGCGAGCCGGGATTGGCTGCGCGCATGTTGTTCGACGGCCGCAGGGTAAGCGTCGCAGGTGCCGCCTATGCCGCCGCCACCGCCACCGATAACCTGGACGGCCATGACGGCTATTACCCGACCAAGGGCCATATCGGTGTGGTGGTGATCCCGGCAATTGCGGCGCTGGCGGAAACCGTGCCGGATTTCTCGGGGCCGGAGGCGCTGGCGATCACCACACTGGGTTATGAACTGGCGGGCCGCGCGGCGCTGTCGCTGCACAATACCGTCAGCGACTATCACACCTCGGGTGCCTGGAACGCCCTGGGGGTTGCCGCAATGGCAGCCCGGATGCGCGGCCTCAGCCGCACCCAGCTGCGCGAGGCGCTGGGGATTGCCGAATTCCACGGCCCGCGCAGCCAGATGATGCGCGAAATCGCCAACCCTTCGATGCTGCATGACGGCTCGGGCTGGGGCGCGATGGTCGGCATGTCTTCGGCGATCCTGGCCGAAAAAGGCTTTACCGGCGCGCCCGCGATCACCCTCGAGGAAGACCGGGTTGCGGAATACTGGCAGGACATTGGCAGCTTCTGGCAGATGGAGCATCAGTACGTGAAGCCCTACCCGATCTGCCGCTGGGCCCATGCGCCGATCGACGCGCTGCGCCAGGTAATGCTGGAGCACGGCCTGACCCATGAACAGATCGCCAGGATCCGCATCAACACCTTTCACGAAAGCGCCTGCCTTTATCCGGGCATCCCGTCGACCACCAGCCAGGCGCAGTATTCGCTGGGCTTTGCCGTCGCAACCCAGGCCGCCTATGGCCGGATCGGGGTTGAACATATTACCGGCGAGGGGCTTGCAGATCCGCTGGTGGCCTCGATCCACCAGCGGATCTCGGTCGCCGAGGCCGCGCGCCATTCGGTGCGCTTCCCGGTTTGCCGGGTTGCCGATGTGGTGGTGACGCTGACCGACGGGCGGGTGATCGAGAGCGGCGACGTGCATGCCCGCGGCGGCCCTGAGGCGCCTTTCTCGCAGGCGGATGTGGTGCGCAAATTCATGGAATTTGCCGCCCCCGTGCTGGGAGAGGCCCGCGCCAGCGGCATCCGCGATGCGGTGCTGGGGTTCACCAGCGACGGCAGCAAATTCTCCGATCTGGGCCGTCTGATCTACGATGCCCCGGAAACCTAAGCCTGCAAACTGACCAGAAAGATGAAAGACATGGCACGTGAAAGACGCGGCGGCGGACGCCGCGGGAAATCCAGCCGATCCGGCGGCAGCATCGAACAGCTGCCGTGGCAACAGGTGAAGAACACCTATCCGCCGTTTGAGCTGCTGAACCCCGACCAGCTGGACCAGCTGCACGCCACCTCGATGCGGATCCTGTCAGAGGCAGGCATAAGGGTGATGGGCGGCAATGTCATGGATCTGTTCGAGGGTGCCGGCGCCATCGTGGATCGTGACACGCAGACCATCCGCTTGGATGAGAGCATCGTCAAAGAGGCGCTGAAAACAGTTCCGCGTGAGTTCACCCTGACCGCACGCAACCGGGCCAAGCAGATCACCCTGGGCGGCAACAACGTGACCTTCGGCCTGGTGGCCGGGCCGCCCAATGTGCATGACTGCGTCAATGGGCGCCGGTCGGGCAACCTCACCGATTATCAGAACTTCATCAAACTGGCGCATCACTTCAACGCCATCCACCTGATCGGCAACCAGGTGACCGCGCCGCTGGAGCTGCCCGCCAACAACCGTCATCTGGACACCTATCTGGCCAACCTGACCTATTCCGACCTATCGTTCCACTGTTCCGCCATCGGCCGCGGCCGGGCGCTGGACGGCATCAACATGATGGCGATCACCCGCGGCCAGACGCCCGAAGAGATGAAAGGCGATCCCGGAGTGATTACCATCATCTCGGTGAACTCGCCGCGGCTGTTTGACGACGCGATGGGCGACGGGCTGATTGCCATGGCCGAATTCGGCCAGCCAGTGACGGTGACGCCGTTCACCCTGATGGGCGCCATGACCCCGGTGACCTTGCCCGCCGCCCTGGCCCAGCAGAATGCCGAGGCGCTGTTCGGTGTGGTGCTGACCCAGCTGGTCAATCCCGGTACGCCGGTGATGTATGGCTCTTTCACCTCGAACGTCGACATGCGCTCCGGCGCGCCGGCCTTCGGCACGCCGGAAAACGCCAAGGCCAATATCGCCGGCGGCCAGCTGGCGCGGCGCTATGGCATCCCCTACCGGACCTCGAACGCCAATGCCTCCAACGCGGTAGACCTGCAGGCGGCCTATGAAACCATGATGGGCACCTGGGGCGCGGTGCTGGGCGGTGCCAATATTGTCTACCACGCGGCTGGCTGGCTGGAGGGCGGCCTGACCGCATCGTACGAAAAATTCATCATGGATGTGGAGATCATCCAGAACATGATCGAATTCCTGAAGCCGATGAAATTCGACGCGGATGAGCTGGGCTTTGACGCCATTCAGTCGGTCCCGACCGGTGGCCATTTCTTTGGTGCCGATCACACGATGGCCCGATATGAAACCGCGTTCTACACCCCGATGCTGTCGGACTGGCAGAACTACGAGAATTGGGAAGCAGCCGGTGCCAAGGACGCGCTGCAGCGGGCGACCGGCATCTGGCAGCAGGCGTTGCGGGATTACGAGGAACCGGCGATGGATCCGGCCATCAGCGAGGAACTGGACGCCTATGCGGCCAGACGGCGCGAGGAAATCGGCTCCGGCGAGCCTTGATGGAATGGATGCGAGGGGCCAGCCCCTCGCGCTCCCCGGAGTATTTTTGCAAAGAAGAACCAGACGCCTGTTTAGAGCCGATCAAACAGCCGCCCAGGCAGCGCATCGTGACGCGGCAGGCCAAGCTCCCGCATCAGACAGAACATCATCGCCTGGTTGGAGGTGACAACCGGTTTGCCCAGATGCGCCTCGATCCGCTCCACCGCCTCAACCGCGCGCATGTCCGTACAGCTCAGCACGATGGCCTGCGCCTGCGGGTGGTCCGCCTGGCAGGCCAGATCAAATACCTCCTTCGGGGTCAGCTCACCCTGGCCGTAATTGCCCAGCTCGCGGCCAATATCCGCGCATCTGACCGTTTCGATCCCGCTGGCAGCCAGAAAGCCCATCGCCTGCCTGTTGATCTCGCCGAGGTAGGGCGAGGAAAATCCGACCTTCACCGCCCCCAGCGCCTGGATCCCCGCCACTAGCGCCCCCGCGGCGGTCAGGGAAACGGCACCGGAGCTTGCCTTGATCCGCGCCGCCAGCGTTTCATCAAACCCCGGCCCATGGGTCAGCGTTGCTGAGGTGCAGCCGTAAAGCACCACATCGGGACGCACGCCCGAGATCATCCTGAGATCATGGCTGATGTCGGAGACGCCAAGCCCCGCCATCTGGCCAGAACCCGGGATCTCGTCCACGTCATAACCTCCCAAGCGCTGAAAGTGCACCGTGGTACCGGGTGCCCGCATCAGCATCATGTCCGGTTCCAGGTTGGTGTTGGTGTAGGGCACCAGCACGCCGATTTTCGCGCGGGTGCGGGTTTCATGATTCATGTGAGCACTCCTTTCAGCACCGCCAGCGCGCGGTCCATCACGTCCTGGCTGCTGATGGTGGCGCGCAGGCAATCGCTGAGGCCGTAGCCGCCCATGCCGCGCATCAGCAGCTTTTCCGCCCGCAGCGCCGTATCCGCCGCCTGTGCTTGCACGGGCGAGGCAAAGCGCATCAGCACAAAATTGGTGTGGCTTTGCGGAACCGTCAGCCCCAGCGAACGGCAGCCCGCGGCAAAGCCATCCCGGATCGCGGCAGTTTTGGCCACCGTATCGCGCATATGCGCCTGGTCTTGCATTGCTGCCGCCGCCATCGCTTGAGATGGAATGGATATATTATTGGGGTTCAATAGTTTACGCACTTCACCCGCGATCTGAGGCGGAAAATAGCCCCAACCGGCCCGGGCGCCTGCCAGGCCATAAGCCTTGGACAGGGTCCGCAGCACTACGGTATCGCCGCGCTCTGCCAGGGCGAAGATTTCGGCAGGGTCGTTTTCCGCATCGGCAAACTCGGCATAGGCCTGATCCACCACTAGCAGCACATCCGCAGGCAGGCCCGCGCGCAGACGCAGGATCTCGCCGTTGGGAACCAGCGTTCCGGTTGGATTGCCTGGGTTGCAGACAAAGACGATGCGGGTATTGGGCGTGACCGCGGCCAGAATATCATCCACCGAAACCGTCAGATCCCGCTCGCGCGACTTGACATAATCCGCCTGCACTTGGGCCGAGGCGGAGGATACAAAGGCATAGCCGTAATCGGTGCCCAAGACCCGGTCGCCCGGCCCGGCAAAGGCACGGATCAGGCAGCCGATCAGCTCCATCGAGCCGGCGCCGCACAGGACCCTGGCCGGGTCCAGCCCGTGCACCTCGGCCGCCGCGGCGCGCAGATCGGGCCATTCCGGGTCCGGATAGAGCGGCATCTGCCCCAGCACTGCCTTGCCTGCCGCAATCGCCGCCGGGCTGGCAGCAAAGGCGCTTTCGTTCTGGGCCAGGGAGATGGTCCCCTCGCCGCCCAAGTCAGCCAGCGCATAAGGCGCCATGGCGGCAACATGCGGAACTGCGCGGATCATTTGGCACCTCCATAGGCGCTAGCGCCTTCCGCGGTCACCAGCCCGCGTTTCAGGTCCAGTGCCAGGGCGTCCGGGTCGCGTTCGGACGGGTTGCCAAAACCGCCGCCGCCGGGGGTTTCAAAGATCAGGCAGTCGCCGGCCTCCACCCGCAGCTCGCCCTTGCCGGGGATGTCCTGGCCGCCATCGCGCAAGCGGATGCGGCCCGGGGCGCCGGGCTGTCCGCCCATCCGGCCAAGCGCCGGGAACTTCAGCCGCTCCACCGACAGGAACACAATGAAGGGCGCGCCGTTCGACGCCGTCATTTCGATCCGCTGGCCAAGGCCGCCGCGGTATTTGCCAGCGCCGCCGGAGCCGGGACGCAATTCTCGCCGCCACATGATGACCGGGGCAACCGCCTCGGTGATTTCCACCTGGCTGCCATAGACGCCAGACGGGTAGGCTGTTGCCGACAACCCGTCCGCGTGGGGCCGCGCACCGGTGCCGCCATTGTGGACCGGCTCAATGGCGAATTCGCGGCCGCCGTCACGGGCCACCTCGGGCGCGTGGCGCATCGGCAGGTCGAACATGCAGCTGGCGCCTTCGGCCGGGACCTGATCGGGCAGCGCCTGATGCAGGCAGCCCAGCACCAGATCCGGCGTCACCTGCCCCAGGGTATGGCGCATTGCCACCGGCACCGGACGCTGGGCATTCAGGATGCAGCCCGCAGGCCCATCCACCGTGAACAGCTCCAAAGACCCGGCATTGTTGGGAATATCCGGCCCCACAATGCAGCGCAGTGCAAACACTGTATAGGCGGTGGCATAGTTCAAGGGCACGTTGATACCCTTGCCGGAGCAGCCCGAGGTGCCGGTGAAATCCACATGCATCCCGGTCTTGGAGACGGTCAGCGTGGCGTGCAGCTCCAGCTCATTCTCGTAGCCGTCCATTTTCAGGACGTTCTTGTAGACGCCCTCGGGCACTTCGGTGATCGCCTCCAGCGTGCCGCGGCGGGAAGTGTCGATGATATAAGCGCCCAAAGCATCCAGATCATCAATGCGGAACTCCTCCATCATGTTCACCAGCCGCGCCGCCCCAGCCTCGCAGCAGGCAATCAGCGCATAGATATCGCCCTCATTGGCAACCGGTTCGCGGCTGTTGGCACGGATGATATCCATCAGCAGCGCGTTGGGCGCGCCTTCCTCGACCAGCTTGCAGGGCGGGATCAGCAGACCTTCGTCATAGATGTCAGAGCCTTCCGGCCCCATTCCCAGGCCGCCCAGATCCACCAGATGCGAGGTGCAGGAGGTGAAGCCCACCACCTTGCCCCCCTTGAAGACGGGCATCATCAAAAGGAAGTCGTTCAGATGCCCTGAGGCCAGCCAGGGATCGTTGGTCATATAGATGTCGCCGGGCTTCATGGTCTCAGCCGGGAAGCGTTCGCGCAGGTGCAGCACCGCTTCGGCCATGGTGTTGATATGGCCCGGTGTGCCGGTCACAGCCTGGGCCAGCATTTGCCCCTTTGCGTCGAAAATCCCGGCAGAGATATCGCCGCATTCGCGCACGATGGGTGAAAAGGCTGCCCGGATCAGGGTCTGGCCCTGTTCCTCGACCACCGCCAGCAGGCGGTTCCACATCACTTGCAGGCGGGCCGGCGCGAGGGCCTGCGAAAGATCGGCAGCCATCATGCGTCTCCTTTTTGGTCTTGGATCAGGACAAGGTTACCAATTGCATCCACATGGGCCGAGAAATCTGCCGAGACCAGCGTGGTGGTTTGCGGCTCGGTGATCAGCGCCGGGCCGCAGATACGGCTGCCGGGTTTCAAACTATCCCGCGGCACAAATGCCGCCTGCTTTTCACGTCCATCCAGATCGCAGATGATGGGCCGGTGCGCAGCCGGGGTGACGGTCCGCAGCTCCGGTTTCTCCGGCACCACAGTGACCGCAACATCCGGCGTGGCCACCCGCACCGCCCAGTTCAGGATCTCGATCTTCATTCCCGGCACCGGGCGGGAGAACTGCTTGGCGTACTCGGTCTCAAAAGCCGCCGTCAGAGGCTCCAGATCCTCTGCTGTCAAATCGCGGTCCGGCAGGGTGATCTCAATCTCATGCCCCTGCCCGCTGTAGCGCATGAAGGCGGTGCGCCGGACCTCTGTCGCAGCGTCGCCCGCGCCCTGCGCCACCACCGATTTCGCCTCGTCGATCATCTGGGCGAACAGGCTGTTGATTTGCCCCGTATCCATGGTTTCCAGCAGCGAATAGCGCGACCGCACGATCTCAAAGGAAACCGGCGCGAACAGGAATCCTACAGCTGAGCCGACACCCGGGTTCGGAGGGATCACGATGCGCGACACCCCGGCAGAGCGCGCCACCCGGCTTGCATGCAGCGGACCGTTGCCACCAAAGGCAATCATGGTGCGCGGACCCAGATCCTTGCCCGACTCCACCGCATGCATCCGGCCGGCGCTCGCCATGCTTTCATCAACAATGCGGCTGACGCCATCGGCGGCGCCAACGCCGTCCAGGTCCAGCCGTGAACCGATCACCCGCGCCAGCGCCTCCTTCGAGGCTTCCGGGTCGATCTTGATATGCCCCTCGGCAAAGGTATCCGGCACGATGTAGCCCAGCGTAATGTCGCTGTCGGTCACCGTCGGTTCCGTCCCACCGCGCCCGAATGCTACCGGACCGGGTTCAGACCCTGCCGATTTCGGCCCCACCGTCAAGCGCCCCAGCCGGTCCACCCCGGCGATGGAGCCGCCGCCCGCACCAATCTCGATCATCTCGATCACCGGGATGCGCACTGGCATCCCCGACCCCTTGATGAACCGCGCCGCGCGGGCGATTTCAAACTGGCGCGAGGTTTGCGGGCGGGCGTTATCAATCAGGCACAGCTTGGCGGTGGTGCCGCCGACGTCAAACGATAAGACCTGATCCAGTCCAGCCTGTGCCGCGATACGGGCGGCAAGGATTGCACCGCCGGCGGGTCCGCTCTCCACCAGCCGGACCGGGAAACGCGCCGCGGTCTGGATGGTGCACATGCCGCCGCCGGCGGTCATCATCAGGATCGGGCAAGTGACGCCTTCCGCTGCAAACCGTTCGGCAAAGCGCGCGAGGTAAGTCTCCATCAGCGGCTGGATATAGGCATTTGCCACCGTGGTGCAAAGCCGGTCGAATTCCCGCGCTTCGGGGCTGACCTCAGACGAGATCGACACCATCAGCCCCGGACGGCGCTCAGCCAGAATGTCCCGCAGCCAGCGCTCATGATCAGGGTTGGCATAAGAATGCATCAAGCAGACCGCCACTGCATCAGCGCCGCTGGCGTCCAGCTCGGCAATCAGCGCCTCGACCGCGCTGTCCTCCATGCCAATCAGCACTTCGCCTGTCGCAGACATCCGTTCCCGGATGGTCAGTGAGCGTTCCCGCGGCACCAGCAGATCGGGCTTTTCCAGATTGATGTCATACTGCGAATAGCGCCGCTCATAGGCGATTTCCAGAATGTCCCGGAACCCCTCGGTGGTCACCGTTGCCACCGTCGCCCCGCGCCGTTCGATCAGCGCATTGGTGGCCAGCGTGGTGCCATGGATGAAGCCAGTCACCTCGCCCAGGGACCACCCCAATTGCGCCGTCACCCGCGCGGCACCTTCCATGGCGCCGTCTGCCGGGTTTTGATGGGTGGTCAGGGTTTTGGCGGAGGCCAGGATAGTGTCATCCCCCGCCACCAGCACGGTGTCGGTAAATGTGCCGCCTATATCAATGGCAAGGCGCAGCGTGTTTGAGGCTATCATGTTTCATTCCAAAGTCTGCCTTTAGGGATCCGTCCAACGCCCGGTCAGGGCTGACAGGCTTCAGGCGGCGGCCAGATTGCATCCGGTTGCGCGGCGATCCATGCGTTTGGGAATGAATGTGTACTTCATGCTTGTATCCTGCGGTGCGGCCCCTCGGGCAGCTTGGCGGATTGCGACATGAAAATTGTCTGATTGCGCCGCAAAACCCACAGGCAGCGGCCTTCCCCTCCCGGCAGCAGATGCAGCCGGAAGGGGAAAAGACTTAGCCGAAATGCAGGGTTTTGACTTCCTGATAGTCCTCCAGCCCCAGCATGCCGCCTTCGCGGCCGTTGCCGGACTGTTTGTAGCCGCCAAAAGGCGAGCCGTAGTTGAAGCCGCCGCCGTTGATATGCACGGCACCAGCCCGCAGGCGGGCGGCAACGCGCTCAGCCCGCTCCGGATCGCCGGTCTGCAGATAGGCCGCCAGCCCATAAGGCGTGTCATTGGCGATGCGGATGGCGTCTTCTTCATCCTCAAACGGGATGATCACCAAGACCGGGCCAAAGATCTCTTGCTGCGCAATCGCCATTTCATTGGACACATCGGCAAAAACCGTCGGGCGCACGTACCAGCCCTTGTCCAGCCCTTCGGGACGGCCCAGTCCGCCTGCCAGCACTGTGGCGCCCTCATCGATGCCTTTCTGGATCATCTCCTGCACCCGGTCGTACTGGATACGGTCAAACATTGGTCCGATGTGATCACCCTCCTGGCTCGGGTCGCCCACGGCCTGGCCCTCCGCGGCTGCCTTGGCAATCTCCAGCACCTGATCGTAACAACTGCGCTCCACCAGCATCCGGGTTGGCGCGTCGCAGCTTTGGCCGGTGTTGTACATGCACTCCAGCACCGAAGCCGTCACCTTCTCCTGCAGATCGGCATCGGCAAAGACCAGATTGGGGGATTTGCCGCCCAGTTCCAGCGTCACCCGTTTGACCGTATCGGCGCTGTCCTTGGCCACCGCCACCCCGGCCCGGGTCGACCCGGTGAAAGACATCATGTCAACGTCCACGTGCCGCGACAGCCCGGCACCCACGGTCGGCCCGTCGCCATGGATCAGGTTGAACACCCCCGCCGGATAGCCCGCATCATGGATCATCTGCGCATAGACCGCTGCCGACATCGGCGTGTGCTCTGACGGTTTCAGCACGCAGGTGGCCCCGGTCGCAAGCGCCGGCAGCACCTTCAGCGCGATCTGGTTCACCGGCCAGTTCCACGGCGTGATCAGCCCGCAAACCCCGATCGGCTCGCGCACCAGAATATCGCCGTTGGGCAGGGTTTCGCGCAGCTCCTGGGTCTTCAGCGCCGCAAGAATCCCCTCCAGATGGCCTATACCTGCATCCGCCTGGGCGTCGCGCGCCATCGAAATCGGCGCGCCCATTTCCGCGCTCAATGCCTGTGCCATCTCCTCGCGGCGCGCGTTGCTGATCTCCAGCAACCGCTCCAAAAGCGCAATCCGCTCATCGCGCGACGTTTGCGAAAAGCTCTCAAATGCCGCCTTGGCCGCAGCAACCGCGGCGTTCACATCCACTTCGTCGCCCAGGATTATTGTCCCGATCCGGCCCTCGGTCGCCGGGTTCAGAACCGGGAACTCGCGGCTGGAATGCGGTGTCACCCAGGCGCCGCCGATATAGAATTTTTGCAGGTCCATCAGGTCAGTCTCACTTTTGCGTGGTGATTTCGGTTCAGAATCTCAAGGAGCCGGGGCAGATGCGCCGGCACCGGACGCACCTCAGCCGTTTCAGAAACAGTGGACGGGGGCCCTGCCGCCGTCAAGCGCAGGGATAACCCTGCTGTAAACTCTTCCAGCCCTCCCGGGCTGCGCGATCTGACACCGGAGAATGACCGGCTTGCTGCCGCTCCGGTGCAGCAAAAACGGCAGGATTGATGCTTTTTACGAAACATCCCGGCTGTGGGCTGCGCGCATCAGTGCACGACAAAGACGCCGATTGCGGCAGGAATCTGTTCGCGGCCCGTGCGGCCCGGTTTAGGTTTTTCGAAAGCCCGCACCAAAAAGACCGGGCGTCTAGAGGCAAGTCATGAGCAGATCCAAGTGGACAGCCCGTTGTGTGCTGCTGGCCGGGACCATCCTGTGCAGCTGCACCGTTGTTGGCGTGGACTACCAGCGCCCGGACTTTGCGGTGCCGGCAGCCTATTACCAATCCCGCAGCTATGCGACCGCGCAGGGCGCGGCTGAGACCTGGTGGCAGGGGCTGAACGATGCCACGCTGAACCGCATGGTTGACGCAGGCCTGGCGCAAAACCTTGGCATCAAGGCCGCCCGCGAACGCCTGAAAGCCGCCGAAGCCCTGCGCCGCGGCAGCGGCCGGCCGCAGCAGGTCAGCGGCAGCCTGGAAGGCAGTTCAATCTTTTCGCGCCGCGAATCCCAGAACAATTCCTCCAGCCAGGATATCGCCGAGGTCGGCGCAACCTACGTTTTTGATCTGTTCGGCGAATTCGAACGCCGCTCTGAACGCGCCGTCGCCGACCGGGACGCGCAGTTTTACCAGATGGCCACCACCCGGCTGGCAATCACCGATGCGATCACCCGCACCTATATCCAGGCCCGCTTTTTCCAGCGCGGCGCAGCTGTCACCCGCAAGACGATCCGCCTGCGCGAACAGATACTGGGAACCGTGGTCGAACTGCAGGAAGCCCGCGCCGTGCTGGCGCTGGATGTGGAACGCACCAAGTTGCAGGTCGCCAGTGCCAAGGCGGACCTGCCCGGCTTTATTGCCAGCTACGAATCCTCGGTGTTTGCCCTGGCCACCCTGCTGGACCGCGACGCGTCCGAAGTTTTTGCGATGATGAAGGGCAGCTACAGCCAGCCCTACCCGGCGACCAAGCCGGAGCTGGGCGTGCCCGCCAGCCTGCTGCGCAACCGCCCTGACATCCTGCTGGCCGAGGCCCAGCTGCGCAGTGCCACCGCGGATATCGGCGTCACCGAGGCGGAATTGTACCCGTCTCTGGAAATTACCGGCTCGGTGCAGGCTGTCCGGCATGTGCCCGATCTTTACTCGATCGGTCCGAGCCTGAATTTCCCGCTGTTCAACCGTCCTGTGCTGCGTGCCTTCCACAAACGGGCCATCGCCGAGGCCAAGGCGACGGAGTACGATTACCGCGCAGCCGTGCGCGGCGCCGTAGAAGAGGTCCAGTCCCAGCAAAGCGCGCTGCGCGCCGCCCGCCAGCGCACTGCGGCGCAGGTCCGGGCGGTCAATCTGGGCACCAAAGTTGCTGATCTGGCGCGCGAAACCTTCACCGCCAGCGAAATCACCTTGTTCGACCTGCTCAACACCGAAGAAGCGCTGCGCGACAACGAGCTGAACCTGATCTCCGCCCGCCGTGATCTGGCACTGGCCTGGGCCGGGTTGCAGATTTCACTGGGCAAGGGCTGGGCACCGGATCAAACCCCGGCCAGCGCAGCCGCAGCATTGTCAGCAAAGGCTGAGTAAGGTCAGGCATTCAGTTCCGGTGCAGGACAGGTTCAGCGCAGGCTGGGCCGCGAGCGGTATCAGGCCTGTTCCTGCTGCATCTGCTCAACCATCTGCCGGGCGCGCTTGCACTGCAGCTTGTCGCGCAGCGGGCTGTCGGGGTCGATGTCTTTCGAGCAGACCACGCATTTGTCGGCGCCCGAGATCGCATTCAGCCCGCCGCAACTGCCCTTGATCTTCTTGCCCATCAGGATCACGCCCAGCGACATGCCCAGGGTGACGATCAGCAGCAGGATGAAGGCCAGAAGAAAAGTGCTCATATGTGGTCCCTCGCAGGATGGCTTGGTGCGCGGCTTCAGTTTCCGGTCAGCGCCTCAAATGCGCTGCTGGCAGTGGTCATATAGGCATCCGCACCGGCTTGCACGTCCCGATCAATGAAAAACACGGCAAGTTTATGCTCCTCCGCAAGCTTCAGCCCGTTTTCACGGCCCAGAACCAGCATCGCGGTGGCCCAGGCATCCGCCAGCATGGCGTTTTCCGCAATCACTGTGACCGAGGTCGTGCTGTGCGTCACCGGCCGCCCCGCCACAGGGTCGAGGATATGGGAATAGCGCTTGCCCTCATGCTCGAAATAATTGCGGTAATCACCGGATGTCGCCAGCCCCAGATTGCTGACCGGCACAATCAGTTGCACCGTCTGCGCCGCCGCATCGGGTTTCTCGATACCAATGCGCCAGGCCTCGCCTTTGGCGTTTTCACCCTTGGTCACCAGATCGCCGCCGATTTCCACCATATAGTGTTCAACACCGAAGCTCTTCAGCGCAGCCGCCACCGCATCAACACCGTATCCCTTGGCGATGGCCGACAGGTTGATACCGGTCTCCGGCGCGGATTTCTTCAGCGTGCCGGCCCCGGCGTCCAAAGTCAGCAGCCGGGCCTGGCCGACGCCCTCCAGTGCCTTGGCAATAGCGACATCGGAGGGCACCGGATCCTCGGGCTGACGCGGGCCGAAGCCCCACAGCTCGATCAGCGGCCCCAAAGTCACGTCGAACTTGCCGCCTGATTTTTTATGCACATCACTGGCCGCAGCCAGCACATGGGCAAATTCTGGCGACACCCGCACCGGCGCGGTGCTGCGCGCGGCCGAGAAGGTGGAGACCTCAGACGCCGGATCCCAGTTCGACATCTTGGCGTTGACCGTTGCCAGCGTGCCTTCCACGGCGGTGGCCAGGGCCGCCTGCTCCAGATCCCCGCCAATCGCAATCACACTGTAGGTGGTGCCCATGGTTTCACCCGACAGCCGCACTTCTTCCGGCGCGTTTTCGAACCAGCAGCCGGACACCGCCAGCACCGCAGGCAGGATCAGGGCAAACAAGAACCTTCTGGGCATCGGCAAATCTCCGTCGGCAAAACTGGCGCTGCTATGCCCCCGCCCCGCGCCAGAGTCAAATTTGGCGCCCCAGGGATCAGAACTTCAGCGGCACAAAGGCCAGCGCCAAGAGGCCCAAGGCGGCAGGCACCCCGAACAACCAGGCCCGCAGCCGCGCGTTCGGCGCTTCGGTCTTCCAGGTCTGCCGGTACATATGGCCGCAGACAACCACCAGGAATACGATCAGCGCACCGGTGACAGGGGTCAGATAAAGGGTGTCGAACATGTTGTTTTCCGGCCTATGTTAGCGCTCGCGTCATTTCGCCCCTTCCCGGATCGTAATCCCGCGTTAAGATGAGGATATCACCTGATCCAGGATAGGAGGAGACCCGCGCAATGGCACCGACCTCATACCAAGCTCCGATGCGGGGCGACAAGGAGGACAAGCACACATACAGCCAGTCCGCCGATTCAAATCTGTCGCATTCGCAAACAACAGTGGCCAAGCTGCTGGAGGGCAAAGGCGATGCCATCTTTGCGGTGCGCCCCAATGACACCATCGGCCATGTGGTTGATGTGCTTAAGGAAAAACATATCGGCGCGCTGGTGGTCACCGACCAGAACGGCGACCTGCAGGGCATCCTGTCGGAACGCGACATCGTGCGGCGGATGGCGGAAACCCCCGGCCACACCCTGCCGCAGGAAGTTTCGGCGCTGATGACCACAGCGGTGAAGTCCTGCACACCGGATGACTATCTGCATGACGTTCTGAAAGCCATGAGCGAAGGCCGCTTCCGCCACATGCCGGTGCTGAAAGACGGCAAGCTGGCCGGCATGATCACCGTGGGCGACGTGGTGAATTTCCGCCTGCAAGAGCTGGAATATGAAACCCTGCGGATGAAACAGATGATTGTCGGCTAAGAATTCGGCGGCGGCGGGTCAGGGAAACGGCCCGCCGCCCTCTTCCTGCAGGGCGTCCAGAAACGCCTGCACATCTTCCGCTTCCGCCAGCGCCGCCATATGGCGCTTGATAGCCGGGCCGTAGAACTCCCACATCTGCCGCCGCAACGCCGCACCGTCCGCGGTCAGATGCAACACCTTGCCACGCCGGTCGTGTTCATAAACCGT
The DNA here is from genome assembly GCF_025144145.1 of Leisingera sp. M658. Lineage (NCBI taxonomy): Bacteria > Pseudomonadati > Pseudomonadota > Alphaproteobacteria > Rhodobacterales > Roseobacteraceae > Leisingera > Leisingera sp. M658. Next base: position 61,301 of record NZ_CP083547.1, on the reverse strand, counting down.
TTCGCGCACCAGCCCCTGTTTTGCCATACGCGCCAGAATGCGCGACAGGTTGGACTGTTCGAACAGCAGGTTTCTGGTCAACTCAAAGGCGCGCACCCCGCCCGTCCCTGCCATTTCAATGCCCCACAGCACATCGTACCATCGCAGGCCGGGCAGCCCGGCGGTGCGCAGCTCTGCCTCCATCTCCCGGTGCGCCTGTCGGTAGGCCCGGTTCAGCAGGATCCAAATCTCGGTTTCCCGTTTACTTGGCGTCATGTGTAATCACGAATTGGTGAGTGAAGCACGCCGCAGGTATTTTTGCGTGCGGGTGCGGTGAAATAGATGGCATAACATCTATACGGGGTTCCGCGCCAAGATTGAACCCCGCAATCCAATTCCGTCCCACGGACAAATCCAGACAGGGATACCATCATGTTGATCAAGATTGCACCGCTTGCCGCCGCCGCACTGCTGGCCGCGCCCGCCGCCTTTGCAACCACCTATAAAACCGACCAGGGCCATACCGAAGTTCAGTTCAGCTGGAGCCACGCCGGTGTTTCGGTCCAAAGCGGTGAATTCACCCAGGCCGAGGGCACGCTGGAAATCGACCCCGAAAACCCCGAAGCCGCCTCTCTGAATGTCACCATCAAGGCCGACAGCCTGGCCACCGGCTTTGGCCCGCTGGATGACCACATTTCCAGCGCCGATTTTCTGGAAGTTGCGACCTATCCCGAGATCACCTTTGTCAGCACCAGCGTGGAAAAGACCGGCGACAACACCGCCAATGTTTCCGGCGACCTGACCATCCATGGCACCACCAAACCGGTTGTGCTGGAAACCACGATGACCCATTTCGGCCCGCATCCGCTGGGCGGCGCGATCGAATACTACCAGGGCGACTGGGCCGCGTTTGAGGCCAGCACCACCATCGACCACCAGGCGTTCGGCGTCGGCGGCTTTTCCACCGGGCCGATCACCATCCGCATCAGCACCGAGATGCGGGCACAGTAAACGCCGCCGCAGCCAGGCGTTGAAACAAAGAAAGCCCCGGATGTTTGCATCCGGGGCTTTTGGTTTTCCGCTCTGCGTTCCGGCTTAGCCGCCGAAGTCGTCCAGCATGATGTCCTCGCGGTCCACGCCCAGATCCAACAGCATGTTGATCACCGACTGGTTCATGATCGGCGGACCGCACATGTAGAATTCACAGTCTTCCGGCGCCGGATGGTTCTTGAGGTATTCCTCGAACAACACGTTATGGATAAAGCCGGTGTAGCCTTTCCAGTCATCCTCGGGCTGGGCATCCGACAGCGCCACGTGCCAGTCAAAGTTGTCGAACTCCTCGGCCAGGCCGTCAAAATCCTCGACAAAGAACATCTCTTTCTTGGAACGCGCACCGTACCAGAAGCTGATCTTGCGGTCGCGGTTCTGCAACCGCTTCAGCTGGTCAAAGATGTGGCTGCGCATCGGCGCCATGCCGGCACCGCCGCCGATGAACACCATTTCCTTTTGGGTGTCGCGGGCAAAGAATTCGCCGAACGGACCGGAAATAGTAACCTCATCCCCCGGCTTCAGGTTAAAGATGTAGGACGACATCAAGCCCGCAGGAATGCCTTCGGAGCCCGGCGGCGGCGAAGCCACACGGACGTTAAGCATGATCATGCCCTTCTCGTCCGGGTAGTTCGCCATTGAATAGGCGCGCTCAACCGGTTCCGCCACATGCGACTTGTACTGCCACAGATTGAAGCGGTCCCAATCCTCGCGGTACTCCTCCTGAATGTCAAAGTCGGTATAGGCCAGCTGGTGCGCGGGCGCTTCGATCTGGATGTAGCCGCCGGCGCGGAAGTTCACGTCCTCGCCTTCGGGCAGTTCCAGCACCAGCGCCTTGATGAAGGTCGCCACGTTATCGTTCGAGCGCACCTTGCAGCGCCATTTCTTGACCCCGAAGACTTCTTCGGGGACTTCGACTTCCATGTCCTGCTTGACCGCAACCTGACAGGACAGACGGTCGCCGCAGCCCGCTTCGCGCTTGGTGATATGGCTCTCCTCGGTCGGCAGGATCGACCCGCCGCCCGAATGCACCCGCACCCGGCACTGGGCACAGGTGCCGCCGCCGCCGCAGGCGGAAGGAACGAACAGTTTTTCCGCCGCCAGCGTTTGCAGCAGCTTGCCGCCCGCAGGCACCGAGATGGTTTTTTCACCGTTGATGGTGATGTTGACGTTGCCGGTTGAGACCAGGCGGGAACGGGCAGCCAGAATAAGGGCCACCAGCGCCAGCACGATCACCGTGAACAGAACAACGCCGAGCGTGAAAGTTTCCATGTTTCCGCGCTCTCCTTACAGTTTGACGCCGCTGAAGGACATAAAGGCCATCGCCATCAGTCCCGCGGTGATAAAGGTGATGCCAAGGCCCTGCAGACCGTCCGGCACGTCGGAATACTTCAGCTTCTCGCGCACACCGGCCATTGCGGTGATCGCCAGCGCCCAGCCAAAGCCGGAAGACAGGCCATAAGTGGTTGCCTCGGCAAAGTTATAGTCGCGTTCCACCATGAACAGAGACCCGCCCAGAATGGCGCAGTTCACCGTGATCAGCGGCAGGAAGATCCCCAGCGCGTTGTACAAAGGCGGGAAATACTTATCCAGGATCATCTCCAGGATCTGCACCATCGCCGCGATCACCCCGATGTAGGAGATCAGACCAAGGAAGGTCAGATCCACATCCGGGAAGCCCGCCCAGGCCAGCGCGCCGGGTTTCAGCAAGTAGGTCAGCAGCAGGTTGTTGGCCGGCACGGTGATGGCCTGCACCACCATGACCGAAATCCCCAGCCCCAGCGCGGTCGAGATCTTTTTCGACACCGCGATGAAGGTACACATGCCCAGGAAGAAGGACAGCGCCAGGTTTTCAACAAAGATGGCCTTGACGGCGAGTGAAATCAGCCCTTCCATCAGTGCGCCTCCACGGATTGGATTTTATATTCACGCTCTTCCACCTGGTTCGGCTTCCAGGTGCGGAAGCCCCAGATCAGCAGGCCGATCACAAAGAACGCCGAGGGCGGCAGCAGCAACAGGCCGTTCGGCACATACCAGCCGCCGTTGTTCACGGTCTCCAGGATGGTGATGCCAAACAGCGAGCCGGAGCCGAACAGCTCGCGGATCACGCCGACCAGCATCAGGATCAGGCCGTAGCCCAGACCGTTGCCGATGCCGTCAATAAAGGAGGCCACAGGCGGGTTTTTCATCGCAAACGCTTCGGCGCGGCCCATCACGATACAGTTGGTGATGATCAGACCGACAAAGACCGACAGGGTTTTTGAAATCTCAAACGCATAGGCCTTGAGCACCTGATCCACCAGGATCACCAAGGACGCAATGATCACCATCTGCACGATGATCCGGATCGAACCGGGGATCTGGTTGCGCAGGACCGAGATGAACATCGACGAGAACGCGGTCACAAATGTCACCGCCAGGGTCATCACAAACGCCACCTGCAGCGACGAGGTCACCGCCAGCGCCGAGCAGATGCCCAGAACCTGCAGCGTGATCGGGTTGTTGTCGACCAGCGGGTCGACCAGCATTTCCTTCTTGGTCTGCGACATCAGAAGTCTCCCGCTTGCAGGGCGGTCAGGAACGGCGCGTAGCCCTCCTCGCCCATCCAGAATTTCACCAGGTTGTCCACCCCTGCCGAGGTCAGTGTCGCACCGGCCAGCGCATCAATATGGTGCTCCGGGCCAGCGGCGGTTTGCGCCTTGGCAACGGTGATCTGCAACTCGCCATCGGCGTCATGCAGCTTCTTGCCGCTCCACAGGGATTTCCAGCGCGGGTTGTCCACCTCGGCGCCGAGGCCAGGGGTTTCGCCGTGCTGATAGAACTGCAGGCCAAAGATATCGTTGCCGTTCTCCTCAACCGCGATGAAGCCATAAAGGGTCGACCACAGGCCATAGCCGTGGATCGGCAGGATCACCTTATCCAGATCACCAGCCTCGTCGCGCAGCAGATAAACAGTCTTGTAGCGCGACTGGCGGCCGATGCCGGCCGGATCATTGTCCAGCGCCCGGCTCAGCTCAGGATCCTGCGCGGCGGCCAGACCGTCAAAGCTGGCAGCGTCGAACTGATCGGTGAATTCACCGGTCTGCAGATCCAGCACCTGCGGCTCAAACGAGGCAAACGCCTCCGCCACATCGGTGCCGGGCTGATACAGACCCGCGACTTGCAGAATGTTCAGCTGCTTGTCACGCGCCTTGTTGGCCTCTTGCACCGGGCGCAAGCTGACAGCGGCAACCGACACGATCATCGAGGCAAACAGGCACAGCGTCACCGCAACGAACAGGGTCTTGCCAACCGAATCCGGAGACGCGGCCAGGAAGCGGCCGATCAGGCCTTTGCTTTGGGTATCAGCCATGGCGGCGCGCCCTCCGTTTGATGTTGGCCTGCACGACGAAATAGTCGATCAGCGGTGCAAAGACGTTGCCGAACAGGATCGCCAGCATCATGCCTTCGGGGAAGGCCGGGTTCAGCACCCGGATCAGCACAACCATCACGCCGATCAGAGCACCATAGATATAGCGGCCCATGTTGGTGTGGGATGCGGACACAGGTTCCGTGACCATGAACACCAGACCAAAGGCATAGCCGCCCAGCACCAGATGCCAGTACCAGGGCATGGCAAACATCGGGTTGGTGTCGGAGCCGATCAGGTTCAGCAGCAGCGAGAACGCAATCATGCCACCCAGACAGCCCGCGATCAGGCGCCAGTTGGCAATCTTGGTGAACAGCAGGAAGGCCAGACCAATGGCGCAGGCCACGGTCGAGGTCTCGCCAAAGCTGCCCTGAATGGTGCCATAAAACGCATCAGACCATTCGATGCCCTTCGCGGCCAGCGATTGCACGCCTTCAGCCGCGGAGACACCCAGCGCGGTGGCGCCGGAAAACCCGTCAACCGGGGTCCAGACACTGTCGCCCGACATATTGGCCGGATAGGCGAAATACAGGAACGCCCGGCCCGTCAGGGCGGGGTTCAGGAAGTTCTTGCCGGTGCCGCCAAAGACTTCCTTGCCGATCACCACGCCAAAGATGATGCCCAATGCCACCTGCCACAGCGGCGCCGAGGCCGGCATGATCAGCGTGTACAGCATCGAGGTCACAAGGAAGCCCTCGTTCACCTCATGGCCGCGCACGGTGGCAAAGATCACCTCGAAAATACCGCCGGCAATCAGCGTCACCAGATAGATCGGCAGGAAATACAGGAACCCATGCGCCACATTGGCCATCGGGTTCGCCGCATCCAGCGAGATACCGAACATCTGCAGGATGGCAATCCGCCAGCCGGTGGCCGCATCCGCCCCCAGCGCAGCAATCGCCGAGTTGGCCTGATAGCCGGTGTTCCACATGCCCCACAGAATGCAGGGGATGGTGGCAATCACCACATAGGTCATGATCCGCTTCATATCGATGTATGAACGCGCGTGCGGCGCTGCGGTGGTCACGGATTTCGGGGTATACAGGAAGCTTTCCACCATTTCGTAGACGGGGAAGTACTTCTCGTACTTGCCCCCCTTCTCGAAATGCGGCTCGATCCTGTCAAAGAAGCTGCGCAATCCCATCCGGCTCAGCCCTCCTTTTCAATCTTGGCAAGGCAGTCGCGCAGCGCTTGCCCGTATTCATATTTGGCGGGGCAGGCAAAACCGACGAGGCCCATGTCCTCTTCGTCCAGCTCCAGCGCACCCAGTGCCTGTGCGGTATCGGTGTCCATCACCAGCAACGCGCGCAACAGTTGTGTCGGCAGATAGTCCTGCGGCATCAGCTGCTCAAACGTGCCGGTGGGCACCATCGCGCGGCGGCCGCCGTTGAGGTTGCTGGTCAGGCTGTACAGTTTGCGGCTAAGAGCGGAGCCCAGCACCGGCTGCACCGCGTATTTGCCGCCCATCGGGCGGATCCAGCCCAGCGGGATCTGCTTGCGGTCTTCTTCCATCAGGGCAACCTGACGGGCAAAGCGGCCAAGGAAGGCAAACGAACCCGCAGCCTGACGGCCCGACAGGATCGAACCCGAGATCACCCGCACCGGACCGTCCGCAACAATCTCTCCACGGGTCAGCTCATCGGTGGAGGCGCCGGTGACGGTCCGCACCAGACGGGGCTGGCGCGCAGCAGGACCAGTCAGCGCAACAACAACAGACGGATCCAGATGGCCGGTCTGCAGCAGGCGGCCGATGGTGATCACGTCCTGATAGGATATCGTCCAAACCTCGTCGTCACCCTTCACCGGATGCAGGAAGTGGATGTGGGTGCCGGCAAGACCGCTGGGATGCGGGCCGGAGAACGCAGCAGCCTCAACCCCGGCAATATCGGTGCCCGGAATGCTGTCGCCTGCCTTTTGGCACAGATAGGTGGTGCCCTCGGTCAGCAGGGTCAGCGCTTTCAGACCTGCCGCAAAAGCCTCGCCCGCGTCATTGATGATCAGCGCGGCGTCACCGGCCAGCGGCTCGGAATCCATCGCCGTCACAAAGATCGCGCCCGGTTTGGAGCCCGGCTGCGGCATCTTGGAATAAGGACGGGTGCGGAACGCGGTCCACAGACCAGCCGCGCACAGCTTCTCGGTCAGCCCATCGGCAGTATCCGCATTGCCAGTGGCCGAGAAATCGACACCTTTGTCTTCGGCATCGGAAACCGAAATCACCACGCTTTCCAGCACCCGGCGCGCACCGCGGTTGATCGCCACGACCTTGCCGGTCATCGGCGCCACCATCATCGCGTCTTCGGCATCCTTGTGGCAGAACAGCGGAGTTCCGCGCTGGACCTCCTCGCCTTCCTGCACCAGCATGCGGGGTTTCAAACCCAGATAATCGGGGCCCAGAACCGCCACCGATGTGATGGCCGGGCCGGGGTGAATGACCTGCTCCGGTGCGCCTGTCACCGGCAGATCCAGCCCCTTCCTCAAGTTAAATGTCTTCATATTTGCGCTACGTCCTTGTGAGGCCGATTCCCGTGGCGGTACTTATCTGTTTCCGGCGGCGGAGACAAAGAAAACGCAAGATACGGTCGCTTTTGTCTCTTCACCAGCCGGGTCCGGCCCTGTTTGATTGCGCCTCTCGAATCAAATTTGCCGCCGAATGGCAAGGCCAGCGCCCCGCCTCTGCGCCAGATTCCTCCGTGATCGCAGCTTCTAAGCCAGAATGCCGCATTCAGGACCCGCCAATACGTCAGATGCGCCACCCGGAAGCGGCAATCGCGCACCCTGCCTGTGGACAAAACACCCCGGCCAAGCAGGGCTTGCCGGGGCGGTTCAATGTGATGGCGCTAACGCCTGCGGCAGCCCGCATGTGATTCGCGACAGACCCGCAGATTTTGCGCTGATCTCACGCTTCCCAGACCATCTCCGGCGCGCCCATCAGATCGCGGTCAACGGTGATCCCAAGACCAGGCGCATCCGGCACCAGCACGCCGCCGTCCTTGACGGCTGCGTCGAATTCCGCGGTTTTCAGCGTCACCATATCGCGGCAGTCCAGAATGCAGCGCAGGGACCGCTCCGGCACCGTCGCGCCCAGATGCGCAATGGCCGAGAACGCGATGGCTGAGCCGACCGTATCCTGCACACTGACGGTTGCGCCCGCAGCCAGACACATGTCCCGGTGCCGCCGCCCATGGGTCAGCCCTCCCGCCTTGGAGATCTTGAGGCCGATGCCATCGGCCACATCCTCCGCCAGCATCAGGGCGATGTCCTCATCCTGCTGCACCAGCTCATCCAGGATGATCGGCACCGTGCAGCGCTTGCGCAGCGACATCGTCTCGCGCCAGGTCTTGCAGGGCGCCTCCAGCACAAAATCCAGCCCCTCGGGCAGCATCCGCAGCATCCGCAGCGCGGTTTCCGGCGTCAGCCCGCCATTGGCATCGACCAGAAAGAACTCGCCCGGCTGCCGGTCGGCCAGCGACGCGCGGATGCGTTCGGCGTCCAGCGCCGGGCCGCCTTCGCTGTCCAGCGCGCCGACCTTGACCGAATGCCCCAGATAGCCCATCTCGCGGTGCTGGGCGACGCGGGCGCGCATGTCCTCAGGGCTGCCCGCATAGATCGAGGAGATCACCGGCAGGCGTTTCCCGGTTGAGCCGCCCAGCAATTCGCAAACAGGCAGGTTCACCGATTTCCCGAACAGGTCCCAGCAGGCCAGATCAATTGCCGATTTGGCGTGATTGTGGCCCAGCAGCGCCTCGTCCATCGCCTCGTTGATGCGGTCCATCTGGCGCGGATCACGGCCCAGCAGATAGGGCGCAATCTCGGCAATCCCCGCCCGCGCGCCCAAGGCATGCGCGGCGATATAGGTGGCGCCGAACGGCGTGCTCTCGCCCCAGCCCTCCAGCCCGGTATCGGTGGTGATGCGCACGAAAGACGCATCAAAACTGCGGTATTCCCGCCCGCCCGACAGCATGTAGACACCGCCGGAATAGGGCAGGTCCTGCTGATAAAGCTCGATCTTTTTGATCTTCACGCCTCGGCCTCCGGAATCATCAGCACCAGCTTGCCGGTGTGTTTCTTGCTTAGGAAATCTTCCTGCGCAGTGGCAATCTCGGCCAGCGGATAGGTCTTGGCGACCAGCGGGCGGATTTCTCCGGCCTCAATGTAAGAAATCAGATTGGCGAACACCTCGTCCTCCTGAAAGGTGCAGCCCATCAGGGTCAGGTCCTTCAGATACAGTGTGCGCACGTCGATTTCGCTGATCGGCCCGGCGATGGCGCCAGCGGTGGCATAACGCCCGCCGCGCCGTAAAACGTCCATAAACGCAGGCCATTGCTCACCGGCAACCAGATCGACCACCACATCGACGGATCCCTCGCCCAGTTCGCGGCGCAGATCAGCGTTGCGATCCACCACCCGGTCGGCGCCAAGCGCCAGCACCTCATCCGCTTTTGCAGCAGAGGACAGCGCGATCACAGTGGCGCCGCGGCGCTTGGCCAATTGCACGGCGGCAGAGCCGACGCCGCCCGACGCGCCCGAAATCAGCACGGTTTCGGCGCCAAGGCCAACCCGGTGCAGCATGTTCTCAGCCGTCGAATAGGCGCAAGGGATCGAGGCCAGTTCCGCGTCAGACCAGTTGCAGTTCACCGCATGGGTTTCGCGTGCAGGAGCCACCGCAAACTGGGCAAAACCGCCGTCGCATTCGCTGCCGAAGGTCCAGCATTCATAGGGGCGGTAATCGACGTAAGAACGCAGCATGTTGCGCACCAGCACCCGCTCGCCGATGCGGGTGGGATCAACCCCCTCCCCCACCGCCGCGATTGTCCCGCAAGCGTCCGCGCCCTGAATGCGCGGAAACTCCAGCGGTTTGCCGGACCAGCTGGCGTCATCGTCATCGACGCTGTCAAACCCGGTGGCGCCGCCCGCATTGGTGTCCGCATCCACCGCCTTGGAATACCAGCCGATACGGGTGTTGATATCGGTGTTGTTGATGCCCGCCGCCGCGATGCGGATCAGCACCTCGCCCGCCTTGGGCTGCGGCACCGGCACATCGGTGCGGTACTCCAGTTTGCCGATACCGCCGTGGCCGGTCAGCAGCACCGCCGCCATTTTGCTGGGAATCATGAGTGTCTCTCCCTGAAATAAAACTGGCCGGCCCTCCCCTGCCGGCCAAACAGGCTGCTGTCCCCGTGGGGACAACACCCTGAAACCTGTGTCACAGATCCAGCGGATGCGCCCGGCCCCGTTCCGCCAGGCGGCGGTTCAGTTCCCTGGCTTCCGGCAGACCCGCTTCCAGCGCAAAGACAAAGGCATGGGTCAGGTAGAAACAGGCGGCGTCGATATTGCCGGCCTCCTCAGCCCTGTCCCCGGCCAGCGTATACAGCCGGACCAGCTCTGCATTGTCCTTATCATCATGCGCCTGCAAAAGCGCGCGGTTGAGGTCTGCACGCTCCATCCCTCAGCCCTTCAGCGAGATTGCGATGTTCTTGGTGCGCACATAATTGTAAAGCGCCTCCAATCCCTTTTCACGGCCAAAGCCCGATTTGCCAACGCCGCCGAACGGTGTCGAGATGCCGCCCGCGAACCATTCGTTCACAAACACCTGCCCCGCGCGCAGACGGTTGGCGACGCGATGCGCCCGCGCCAGATCGCGGGTGAAGACACCGGCGACCAGTCCGAAATCTGTGCCATTGGCCATCGCGATGGCTTCGGCTTCGGTATCAAACGGGGTGAAGCAGGTGACGGGGCCAAAGATCTCTTCCTGCGCGACACGGGTTGCTGGATCCACATCCGCCAGAATGGTCGGCGCCATAAAGTAGCCCTCCCGCTCCAGCCGTGCCCCGCCCGAAGCCGCACGGGCACCGCTTTGACGGGCGGTGGCGACCAGGGTTTCGATGCCGTCCAGCTGGCGGGCAGATATCACCGGGGTCAGGCCGGGGTTTTCCAGCCCGTGGCCGACGCTGAGGCCATTTGCCAGTGCGGCGGCGCGCTCAATCGCCTCGTCATAGATCGAGCGGTGCACCAGCACCCGCGACATGGCGGAACAGACCTGACCGGCGTTGTAGAAGATACCGCTTTGCAAGCTGGACATCAGCGTGTCGAGATTGGCATCCTCAAACGCAACTGCGGCGGATTTTCCGCCCAGCTCCATCAGCGCGGGTGTCACCGGATTGGCAGCCGCGCGCAGGATCGCCTGACCGGTCGGGACCGAGCCAGTGAAGACAATCTGGTCGATTTGGCTGCTTTCCACCAGCCGCGCGCCAAGGTCTGCACCGATGCCGTTCAAAATGGAAACTGTCCCTGCGGGGACATCCGCGCGTTCCAATGCGACGCCCAGCATCGCCAGCGCCATCGGGTCCAGTTCCGGCGACTTAATAATCACCGAATTGCCCGCCGCCATCGCAGGCGCCAGCGAGCGTGCCGCAATCGACACCGGGAAGTTCCATGGCACGATCTGGGCAGAGACGCCGTAAGGCTCATAGACCGTAAAATCAGCGTAATCAGGGCCAAGCGGGATCGACTTGCCTTCGATCTTGTCGGCCATGCCGCCGTAATATTCAAAATACTGCGCGGCCTCTTCGAATTCGTCATGGGCAGCACTCAGGCTCTTGCCGCTTTCGCGGCACAAAAGCTCTGCGCCCTCGTCCGCAATGCCCCGGATTTCAGCGGCGATGCGCTGCATCAGCTGGCCGCGTTTGGCGGGCTTCATGGCAGCCAGATCGCCGCGCTCGAAACTGGCACGTGCTGCCTCCAGCGCGCGGGCCAGGCTCTCCTCGCCCGCCAGCGCGCAATCCGCCACATGGCTGCCATTGCCGGGATCCTCAACGGCGATACGTTTACCGGCGTCGCCTTCAACCCAGGCACCGGCCAGGAAATTCCTGGCCAGACCGTCGTTCAGAAAAGAGCTCATGCCGCGCGGCCCTTGGTCACCTGACCGGCCACCCAGGCGTGGAAGTTGTGGGTTGGCCCGTCCATCGCCGGCGAAAAGCGCCCGCCGTCAAACAGCTCGCCATGGCGGCCCTTCTGCATGCCCTCGACGACAAAGACGTCTTCCTCGAACACGGTCTTCCACAGCTTGGCGTTCTCATCGCGCAGCTGCTCAAGATCCGGCGTGTCGTCGGCGGATTTGGCGTAATACAACTCGATATGCTCCACCGTGTTTTCGGTGTCGACCGGCTCAAGGATGATCGCAAAGGCATGGTCGCGCTGAACGCCCAGAAGCACGTTCGGGTAAACGGCCACATATTCGCCGCCTTCGTCCCATTTGCTGGACAGCCCCTCGAAATCCGGGAACATCTTGCCGTCTTCGCCCTTCATCTGGCGGTACACCAGGGTGCCCTGGCCGGAATAATGCCCCGGCACCTCGATGTTGTAATGGTCTTCCAGACGGGAATAGCTGTTCAACCCCGGATGCACCCATGGCAGGTGATAGCTTTCGCAGTAGTTCTCAACCGCCAGTTTCCAGTTGGTTTTGACCTCCAGCTGAAAGCCCGAGGTTTCGCCGCCGTGATGCACCGGGGTCTCGAATTCTTTCCAGCGTTCCAGCAGGCCCGCGTGGGCGTCCTCAAACGCGGGCGCGTTGCCGTCGACATTGGCAAAGATCACGTCGCGCCAGACGTAAGAACGGATGCGCACCAGGCCCAGCTCGTCCAGCTTGATATCTTCATGTTTGTTGTTGCCGGGGCCGCCGACATGCGGGGTTGAGACCAGACGGCCGTTCAGGCCATAGCACCAGCTGTGGTAGGGGCAGCGGATGGCACCGCGGATCTTGCCGGGTTTTTCAACCAGGATCATGCCGCGGTGGCGGCAGGTGTTCTGAAACACGCCGACTTCACCATCATTGTCGCGCACGATCAGCAGCGGCATGCCCAGAAAATCCACCGGCTTGGCGTACCCTGGTTCCGGCACATCCTTGCCAAAGCCGATGCCGGACCAATTGGCAAACAGCACCGAGCGTTTTTCTTCGGCAAAGACAGCGGGGTCGATGTAATGGGCGTTCGGCAGGCCGTTGGCCACGTTGACCGGAGCCATCACCGGGGCAAGCGAGTCATGCTTATTCATCTGGGTCTCTCCAAACCTGGGTAAAGATGTGCGCGTTGTGCGCCATTGAAAGGAGAGAGGGGATTCACTCAATATCAGAAATCTTCGCGCTGACCTTAGCTGGATTCATCTGAGGCGTGACTCAGCTCGTCAATCACCCAATTGCGAAGCAACCGGGCGGATTCCGACATTTCTGCATCCGGGCGGCCCACCAGATGGAACCCGTGCGGGGCGGCCAGCACATGCGGGCCGATCGGCACCAGCTGGCCCGTGGTCAGCAAAGGGTTCAGCAGGCGCTGCCATCCCAGCGCCAGCCCGGTTCCGTCCTGTGCTGCTTGCAGCGCGACCGAGTAGTTGTTGACCCGCACCCCCGGTGCAATCGGGCCGTCATAGCCCTGCTGCTGGAACCAGTCGGCCCAGGTGGTCCAGCTTTTGTCGTCGGATTCCAGATGCAGCAGCCGTTGCTGCGCCAGCTCCTCCAGCGGGCAGCCGGTCAGCTTTTCAGCCAATTCCCGGTTACCCACCGGCACCAGGTGGTCGCGGTACAATTCGGTCTGTTGCAGCCTTGTGTCGCGCTCGCGCCCGTAGCGGATGTAAAAATCCACGTCGGGCATGCTGCGCAAGGGCCGGTCGTTGACGATCTGGTTGACGTTCACATCCGGATGCCGCCGCCAGAACCGCACCACTGAGGGTGACAGCCACAGCGACGCCACAGCCGAGGTGGAACCAATCGTCACGGTGTCGCCGGTATGGCGGTCGCGGATGGTTTTCAGGCTGAGTGAGATTTTTGAGAAGGACGTCGCCAGCGTATCAAACAACGCCTCGCCTTCCTCCGTCAGCTCCACCCCGCGATGCTTGCGCTGGAACAGCGGCACCTGCAGTTCCGCCTCCAGCGCCTTGACCTGATGGCTGACGGCGCCGGGGGTAACGGACAGCTCCTGCGCGGCGTTTTTAAAGCTGAGATGGCGGGCGGCAGCCTCGAACGCGGCCAGGGTGGTCAACGGCGGCAGGCTGTAATGGCGGCGGGACATCTGCGGCTCCTGGCATGCGGCTCGGATGAGAGGGTTTCATTTCAATATGAGGAAAACATCTTTGAAGGCCAGACCGGAAATTTCAGGCGCCGCTAATCGATCCGGCCCCGTTGCAGCATTGGCGTCACGTTAAAGGCCGCCTTGTACACCCTTGAAAAATGCCCCGGACTGTCAAACCCGCAGGACAACGCCACCTCGGTCACCGAAGACTCGGTCTGGATCAGCAGATTGCGGGCGCGCTCCAACCGCATCTCCATTGAATATTTCTTGGGCGAGGTGTTCAGATACTTGCCGAACAGCCGTTCCAGCTGGCGGGTTGAGATACCAATATCCTCGGCAATCAGCGCCGGCGAGATCGGATCGCTGATATGGTCGTGCATCATCTGGATCGCCCGCGCCAGATGCCGGTTGCGCATACCGTTGCGCGATTGCAGCGAAACCTTCTGCTCGGCGGTGGCATTGCGCACTGCGTTGTAAACCATCTGGTCCGCCACCGCGACCGCCAGATCATAGCCGTGATCGCGTTCGATCAGATGCAGCATCAGATCCGCCGTGGCGGTGCCGCCCGAGGCGGTCATGTGCTTTTCATCGGCGACAAAGACGCTGCGCACCAGGTTCACCTCCGGGAAACCTTCCATGAAACTGTCGTGGTATTCCCAGTGGATCGCCGCCTGCATGCCATTCAGAAACCCGGCCTCGGCCAGCACCCAGGCGCCGGAACACAAGGCGCCGATCCGCGTGCCCCGCGCCCGTTCGCGCCGCAAGGCTGCCAGCAGCGGCTTGGTCACATGGTTGCGCATATGGATGCCGGACAGGGCAAACAGCTGGTGGCATTTCGGGATCGCATCAAAGCCGTAATGCACCAGCGTCACCGAGCCATTGGAACAGGTCGCGGTCGCGCCGTTCTCTGATCCGAAGGACCAGTCATACAAGCCCTGCCCGCTGACCAGATTGGCGATGCGCAGGGGTTCAACCGCGCAGGAAAAGGCGAGATGCGAGAATTCCTCAACCAGAAGAAAGGCAAAATGCTGGGTGTTGGACATGGTGTGACCGCCTGACAAGAACCACGCGGGACCGCTTTGTGCAACACAGCCCTGCGGTCGGGTCAGGCTAAGCCCCCTGCCCCGGTCACCGCAAGCCGCTGCACAGCGCGAAGCGCCCGCGCATTGCACACACCACATTTTTTCTGTGTACACAATATGTATTTTTTCTGTACAGGACGCATATAGTCATGCCATAGAGACCGCGAACCGAAGAATCCCACCCGCATCAGCGGCAGGAGAGACCCCCATGAAAGACGCCTCCAAGACCCGCAAGGCAGAGCTGCACAGCCGTCTCAAGGCGGCCATCATGACGCTGGAGCTGCGCCCCGGCGCTGATCTGGACGAGGCGAAACTGTCCGAGGACACCGGCCTGTCGCGCACCCCCTTGCGCGAAGCGCTGCGCCAGCTGGCAGGCGAAGGCTATGTGGATCTGCGCGAAAACCGCGGTGCCCGGGTCAGCGAAATGTCGCATATGACCCTGCGCGATTTCTTTCTGGCGGCGCCAATGATCTATGGCGCGGTGCTGCAGCTGGCGGCGAAACACGCAACACCCGCACAGATCGAGGTGCTGAAGGCCGCGCAGGAGGACTTCAAGGCCGCCCTGCGCAGCGGCTCCAGCGCTGAGCGGGCGATGGCCAACAACCGCTTTCACGAAGTGACCGGCGAAATGGCGGACAACATCTATCTGCTGCCCTCGTTTCAGCGGCTGCTGATTGATCACGCCCGTATCTCGATGACCTTTTACCGGCCGCAAAGCCCCGAGATGGCCGAAAACGTCTCGGAAGCCAGCGCCCAGCACGATGCCATCATTGCCGCGATTGAGACGGGCGACGAGGCAGCGGCAGCCCAGCTGGCGATTGATCACTGGAACCTGTCACGCGACCGGATCGAGCTGTTTGTCATGCCTGCCGGACTTGATGTGCCGCTGGGCACTGTCGCACGCAAAACCCCTGCATAGAGGACCCCGAATGACCCCCCTGTTTAGTTTCAATGGGATCTACACCCCCGTGGTGACCCCCCATTTCGAGGATGGCAGCGTCAATTGGGACGCGCTGGCCGAGGTGATCGAATATCTGGTTGAAAACGGCGTGCATGGCCTGATCTCCGGCGGCTCGACCGGTGAAAACTATGCCCAGACCGTCGAGGAACGGCTGGAGCTGGCAAAGTTCACCCATGAACGGCTCAAAGGCCGGCTGCCCTTGGTTGTCGGCACCGGCGCAATGCTGACCAGCGACTCCATCGCCCTGGCGCAAGGTGCCAAAGAAATCGGCGCCGACAGTATCCTGCTGGCCTCGCCGCCCTATTCGGTCCCGACCGACCGCGAAAACGCGCTGAATGCGCTGGCCATCGACAAGGCCGCCGATCTGCCGGTGATGCTGTACAACTACCCGCACCGCACCGGCACCATGATGGGCGAGGAGTTCCTGGACCGGGTGGGCCGCAGCCGCAACTTCTGCGGCATCAAGGAAAGCTCGGGCGATATCAACCGGGTGCATCTGCTGGCGCGGGACTATCCGCATATCCAGCTGGGCTGCGGCATGGACGATCAGGCGCTGGAATTCTTTGCCTGGGGCGCGCCGTTCTGGGTCTGCGGCGGGTCGAACTTCCTGCCTGCGGAACATGTGGCGCTGTATAACGCCTGCGTGGTGGAGGGCAATTACACCAAGGGCCGCCGCATCATGTCGGCAATGATGCCGTTGATGCATGTGCTGGAAC
The DNA here is from genome assembly GCF_025144145.1 of Leisingera sp. M658. Classification (NCBI taxonomy): domain Bacteria; kingdom Pseudomonadati; phylum Pseudomonadota; class Alphaproteobacteria; order Rhodobacterales; family Roseobacteraceae; genus Leisingera; species Leisingera sp. M658. Next base: position 45,048 of record NZ_CP083547.1, on the reverse strand, counting down.
AGGGCGGCAAGTTCATCCAGACCATCAAACACGGCGTCACCCTGAACGGCATTGCGGCCGGCGCCATGCGCGCTCCGCTGAAAGGGCTGAACAAGGACGACAAACGCGCATTGGAACAGGTTGTGCGGGTGCTGAAACAGAAAATTGCCGACATTCAGGCGGAGGGCTGAGCCATGACATTGCTGACCCAGGACGAATACAAATCCATCGCCGCAGGGCTGGCCCTGCCCACCGGCGCCTTCATCGACGGTAAATTCCGCCCGGCGGCCTCGGGCAACACGTTCGAGACCGTGAACCCGGCAACCGGCGCAAAGCTGGCAGATATCGCCGCCTGCAGCGCCGAGGACGTTGATTTCGCAGTTGAAAAGGCCCGCGCTGCCTTTGACGACGGGCGCTGGTCGCGCCTGCACCCGTCGGAGCGCAAGGACGTGCTGATCCGGCTGGCCAAACTGATGACCCGCAACGCGCGGGAACTGGCGGTGATGGAAAGCATCGACAGCGGCAAGACCATCTATGACTGCGAAACCGTCGATGTGCCGGAGACCATCCACTGCATCAAATGGCACGCCGAGGCGATCGACAAGATCTATGACCAGGTGGCGCCTGCCTCGGACGATCACATCGCCATGGTGGTGCGTGAACCCATCGGCGTGGTCGGCCTGGTGCTGCCGTGGAACTTCCCGCTCTTGATGCTGGCGTGGAAGATCGGCCCGGCGCTGGCCGCGGGCTGCTCGGTGGTGGTGAAACCTGCGGCGGAGACCACCCTGACCGCGCTGCGCCTGGCGGAACTGGCGATGGAGGCGGGCCTGCCGCGCGGTGTTTTGAACATCGTCCCCGGCGGCGGCGCAGATGTGGGCGAACCCATCGGGCGGCACATGGACATCGACATGGTGTCCTTCACCGGCTCCACCGTGACCGGCAAGCGGTTCCTGTCTTATTCGGCGGAAAGCAACGCCAAGGAAGTGGTGCTGGAGATGGGCGGCAAGAACCCGGCCATTGTCATGGATGACGCCGAAAACCTGGACCGGGTTGCCGCCCATGTGGTCAACGGCGCGTTTTGGAACATGGGTGAGAACTGCTCGGCCTCCTCGCGCCTGATCGTGCATAAGGACGTGAAGGGTGAACTGCTGGAGCGGATTGCGCATCACGCCAAGCAGTGGAACATCGGCGATCCGCTGGACCCGGAGGTCCGCATGGGCGCGCTGGTCTCAGCGGCGCATTTCGACAAGGTCTGCGGCTATCTGGATCAGGCGGAAAACGTGGTGCTGGGCGGCAAGGCGCATGATGGCGCCTTTGTTGAGGCCACCGTGGTCGAGGTGCCCGGCAATGATGCGGTGCTGGCGCGCGAAGAGATTTTCGGCCCGGTTCTGTCGGTGATCGAAGTCTCCGGTTTTGACGAGGCCATCCGGATCGCCAATGACACGGACTATGGCCTCTGTGCGTCGATCTTTACCGCCAATGCCAAACGGGCAATCCGCGGTGCACGGGCAATCCGGGCGGGCACGGTGACGGTGAACAGCTTTGGCGAGGGCGACATCTCCACGCCTTTTGGGGGCTACAAGCAGTCGGGCTTTGGCGGCCGCGACAATTCCCTTCATGCCCACGACCAGTACACCCAGCTGAAAACCATCTGGATTGATCTGGCCGACGACGCAGATGAGGCCGTGGATTGAGCACATACACCGCCAAACGCCTGCCCCGGCAGACCGCGGCGGCAGGGTGGAATGCCATTCTGCCGCCGCAGGATCCGTTGCCGGTGCTGGACCAGGATCTGACCGCCGATGTGACCATCATCGGCGGCGGATTTGCCGGGCTGTCCGCCGCCCGCCGCCTGCATCAGCTGGACCCGTCCCTGAAGGTCGCGGTGCTGGAAGCCGGTAAATTCGCCGAAGGCTCTGCCGGGCGCAATTCCGGCTTTATGATCGACCTGCCGCATGATCTGGCCTCGGACAATTACGCAGGCGACGCGCTGGAGGCCGACCGTGCCGCCATTGCCCTGAACCGCCAGGCCATCGCCTTTGCCAAGGGCGTCGCTGAGGATTGCGCCTTACCGCAGGAGATCTTTGATCCTGCGGGTAAAATCAACGCGGCTGCCACCCGCTCGGGCGACCGGCACAACCGCGACTTTGCCGCCCATCTGGACCGGCTGGGCGAGCCGCATACACTTTACTCGCAAGCGGAAATGCAGGAGCGGACAGGCAGCCCGCATTACACATCCGGCCTATATGCGCCGGGCACGGTGATGATCCAGCCCGCGGGCTACATCCGGGCCTTGTCGGCGCATCTGGCCGGGCAAATCAGCGTCTTTGAAAACACCCCCGCCACGGGGTTTGAAAAACAGGGTACTGGCTGGGTTGTTTCCACCCCCAAGGGCCGTATCAGCACCGGCAGGATCATTCTGGCCAACAACGGCCATCTGGAAAGCTTCGGCTTTTTCCAGCGCCGCCTGATGCATATCTGCCTTTATGCCTCGATGACCAAACGCCTGACACCGGAACAAATTGCCCGGCTGGGCGGCGCGGCGCGCTGGTCGGTGACGCCATCGGACCCGGTCGGCACCTCGGTGCGGCGGATTTCCGGCTCATACGGTGACCGCATCCTGATCCGCACCTGCGCCAGTTTTCACCCGACGATCGAGACCAGCCGGATGCGCCTGCGCAACGCCGGCTGGGTGCATGACCGCAAGTTCCGCGAACGCTTCCCGCATCTGGGGGATGTACAGATGGAGCACCGCTGGGCCGGGATGCTGTGCCTTAGCCGCAACGGGTCTGCGGCGTTTGGCGAGCTGGACCAGGGTGTCTTTTCCGCCTGCTGCCAGAACGGCCTCGGCATTGCCCGCGGCACCCAGCAGGGTATGGGCGCAGCCGAGCTGCTGCTGCAGGGCGGATCGGAGATTGCCAGCCATTTTCTGGCCCAGCCGGAACCGCCGAGGCTGCCGCCGGAACCCTTTGCCTCGCTTGGGGCGAACACCTATCTTATGTGGAAAGAATGGCGGTCCGGGAAGGAGTAGAGCCTGGAGGGGGCTCTGCCCCCGGCCTGCGGCCTCCCCCGGGGTATTTCAGACCAGAAAGAAGCGGCTGTCAGGGCAGGCTCAGCTTGGCCATCCGGCCGCCATCGACGGTATAGACCTGTCCGGTAATGAAGCCCGCATCCTCTGACGCCAGGAAGGCCACCAGCGCTGCCACTTCTTCCGGCTTGCCGGTGCGGGCAACCGGGTGGATGCCGGCAATATCGCGGCGGAAAGCCTGTGGATCAGGCATCCCTTCGATGAAGTCCATGTTGAGATCCGTGTCGATCCAGCCCGGCGCCACCGCATTGCAGCGGATCCCCTCTGCCCCGTGGTCCACCGCCACCGCGCGGGTCAGACCGTGCAGCCCTGCCTTGGACGCGCAATAGGCCGCATGGCCCGGATTGCTGCCCAGCCCCTCGATAGAGCCGGTGTTGACGATACTGCCGCGGGACTTACGCAAAAAGGGAAGCGCCGCCTGGATCATCAGGAAGGGCGCCGTCAGGTTCACGGTCAGATTGCGCTGCCAGTCGGCGAGGGTCATCTCCTCGACCCGGGCCTCCTGCATCATGCCGGCGTTGTTGACCAGAATATCCAGTCCCCCTGCCCTGCTGGCCGCCTCTGCCACCACATGGGCCGGGCTGTCCGGGTCGGTGAAATCTGCGGCGATGCCCTCAAATTCCGCATCCGCGCCGCGCTGCGCGGTGAACACCCGAGCGCCCTCGTCGCGCAGACGGCGGGCTATGGCCTGGCCGATACCGCTGCGTCCGCCGGTGACCAGTGCCACTTTGCCTTTGAAGCGGCTCATGACACCGGTTTCCCGCCGTTGACCTCAACCAGCGCGCCGCACATGTAGCGCGCCGCGTCGGAGGCCAGAAACAGCACCACATCGGCGATATCTTCTGCTTCGGCGATCCGGCCCAGCGGCACTGATTTACCCAGCTCCGCCACTGCGCTATCGGGATCAAAGCCGCGTTTGGCAAAGCCTGTGCGCAGCATCGGCGTGTTGACCTCATTCGGGCAGACCGCATTGATGCGGATGCCCTGATGGGCATGATCCATCCCCATGCACTGCGTCAGCGAGGCAATTGCCGCCTTGGTCATGCAGTAAAGCGCGTGGTTCGGCCCCGGCGCCTTGCCGCCCCAGCAGGACGCGGTGTTGACGATGGCGCCGCCGCCGGTTTCCGCCATCAGCGGGATCGCGGCGCGGCAGATCCGGAAAGGGGCCTGCACATTCACGCCCATCGACAGATCCCAATCGGCGTCGGATGTTTCTGTCACTGGGCCGCGGGTGATGACGCCTGCGTTGTTGATGACGATATCAAGCCCGCCAAGCGCATCGAATGCTGCCTGCGGCAGCGCGTCCGCGTAACCCGCGTCCAGCAGATCGCCCGGCAGATGCGCCTCGGCCTCAATTCCCGCTGTGTCGCGGTCGGCCACCGCCACTTTGGCGCCCGCGGCCCGCAGGCGCTGAACGATGGCGGCGCCGATGCCGCCGGCCGCACCGGTGACCAGAGCGTGTTTTCCCTGAAATTCCATTGTCGTCTTTCTCCAATCAGAAGGATGCAACCGGCGCGCCGAACAGGCTTTGGTCCGGAGTGATGCCCAGACCGGGACCTTGCGGCAGTGCTATATGGCCGCCGTCCAGCCGGATGCCGTTTTCTGTGTCGTAATGGCCGTCGATGTAGGGGGCCGCCAGCCAGACACCCTCCATCAGGTCCGGACGCACCGTTGCCCCGATATGGGTGCAGGCGGCGGCCAGAATATCGCCGCCCCAAGCATCATCGCAGGTGTGCGGTATCTGGTTTGCCTCGCAGATATCGCGGAACGCGCGCATGTTCTGCAGACCGCCGATGCGGGTCGCCTTCATGCCGAAGCCATCCGCCTGCCCGCAGCCGATTGCCTCGGTCACGATGGCGAGATCTTCGGAGGATTCATCCATATACAGCGGGTGGCACAGCAAGGGCCGCAGTTTCCTGAACTCCTGAAGGGTCTGGCAAGGCTGCTCGATGATCAGTGGAATACCGCTGCAGCCCCGGCTGACGAACTGCGCATCCCGCAGTGTCCAGCCGCGGTTGGCATCCAGCGCCAGCCGCATGCCGCTGCCCTGGATCTGCTCCCAGACCTTGTGCGCCACGGCAATGTCAACCTCCGGATCGCGCCCGCCTGCCTTGACCTGAAGGCGGCCGAACCCTTCAGCGCGCTTTTCACGGGCAATGCGGGCGGCTTCCTCCGGCGTCTCGATCCCAATGGCGTAATAAGACGGCACCCGGTCCGTGACCGCACCGCCCAGAAGATCCGCAACCCGCAACCCCAGACGCTTGCCCAACACGTCATGCAACGCGATATCAACCGCAGCCTTTGCATAGGAATGCCCCATTAGAAGCGCATTCATCCGCCGGTTCATCGTCAACGGCTGGCAGTCGGTTCCGATCAGCCCCGGCGCCATTTCCATCAGCGCCGCGCGCGCGCCCTGGGCATGCGCTTTGTCATAGACCGGACCCAGCGGACAGGTCTCGCCCCAGCCTTCCAACCCGTTGTCCGCCACCAGTTTCACCAGCGTTGTGTCCAGCGACCAGACTTCGGCATTGGCCATGGTGTAGGGGCCGTTCTTCACCGGCAGATCATGCTGATAAATATGGATTTCCGCGATTTTCATATGCTTGCCCTGTTGGAAAAAAGGCCCGCCCACTCATCGCGGGGGCGGGCCAGTCGGGGGGAGGAAATCAGTAGCTTTGGTTCAGCTCATCCGCAGCGGGGATTTCGCGTTCACGCCGGGCGATGTAGTCCAGCAATTCTTCGTTCTTTGCCTCGTCCAGCTTCGGCTCCTGGTATTCCGACAGCAGCTTGCGTGCGCGGGTCAGGGCACGTTCGGTGATCTCGACGCTGCCCTCGGCCTGCCATTGCTCGATTGAGTTGTTGTCGAACATCTCCGGCATGAAAAACGCCTCCTGGAAGTTCTCCTGGGTGTGCGGATGGCCCAGATAATGGCCGCCCGGCCCGACATCCGGCACTGCCGCGAGCGCCTGATCGAAGTCGTGCCATTTCGGCCCCTCTGCCATCCGGTAGGCCATCGCGCATTGCTCGGCGTCGACGATGAACTTGGCGACGGAACAATGCATCCCGGCCTCGTTCCAGCCCGCCGAGTGCCAGATGTAGTTGGCGCCCGCATGCATCACCGCTTGCAGGGTAGTGGCTGACTCGTAACCGGCCTGCGCGTCGAATGTCTTGGCCCCGCCCAATGTGTTGGAGGTCCGCCACGGCACGCCGTAATACCGCGCCATCTGGCCGATCATAAAGTTCATCAGGCTGATTTCAGGGGTTCCGGCCATCGGCGCGCCGGATTTCATCGACACAGTCGACAGGTAATGGCCATAGATCGCCGGTGCGCCCTTGCGGATCACCTGAGTATAGGCCAGCGCCGACAGCGCTTCGGCGTTCAGCTGCGCCACCGTGGCCGGGACTGATGCGGGCGTATTAGCACCGCCCAGCACAAAGGGCGAGCACAGCACCGGCTGATTGCGGCGGCAAAAGGCGCGCATGGCGCCCAGCATGGTTTCGTCCCAGACCAGCGGCGAATTGCCGTTGCAGTTGCCGGTGGTGACCGGGTTCTGGTCGATGAAATCGGCGCCGAACAGGATCGCGCACATGTCCAGCACATCCTCGGCGTTCTTGGGCGACGTGGTCATGCCCATAAACGTCTTGTCAGAGTGTTTCATCGACGAATAGGTGATCCGCAGATGCCGTTGGCTGATCGGATGATCATAGGGTTCGACAATATGATGCGCCGAGGAATGCAAGCTGGGCATCATATGCGCCAGCTTGTGGAACATCGCCAGGTCGTCCATCATCGGGTTGCGGCGCACATCATCCAGGTCGCGCAGGAACGGCGCCCCGGTCATCGGCACAAAGATCGAATGCTTGCCGCCCAGGCGAACGTTCTTTTGCGGATCGCGGGCATGATAGGTGAAATCGCTGGGGATCGTCGCGATCAGCTCCCGCACCAGCCCGCGGTCCAGATAGACCAGTTCCCCCTTCACCTTGGCGCCGGCGCGTTTCCAGTCCTCCAGCGCAATCGGATCGCGGAACTGGACGCCTACGTTTTCCAGAATATCCATCGAGGCGTTGTCGATCATCTCAACCTGGGCGCCGTCCATCACCTCGCACAGGGGGATATTACGGGTAAGGCCCGGCAGCATGTCGAATTTCGGGGCGGTTCGCAGGGCGCGGCGGGCAGTGCGGCCGCCGGAACGCGAACGGGTCGCAGTGGCTTGCTCAGTCATGGCAGGGGTCTCCTTTGACGGAGAGTTTTTCTGAAATTTCCAGGCTTCACCTGCAGGATTACGAAATGCGATTGCAAAAACCGACACTCCGCCCGGCGGAAGCGGCCAGGAGGCTGCTGCCTTGCTCTGCAGCGGATTCTTCAACCCTGTCAGACCGCAAAATAGACCCTAAATAACGCCTGTTCGGGCCAAAACCCGAGGAATCTCCGATCTGCCGCGACTCAGCCTATGCGCCTTTTGCGGATCATGCACAAAGAGGGCAGGATAATACGCTTTTCCCTGCCTCGCCTGGTGGAATTGAATTTAAATATTATATTTCAACATGTTAACCTGCAATTGCGAACAATGCCGGCCTTCTGTCAGAAACCCCGGACATCCGCCTGCAACCTGTAAATGAAGGAATCTATTGCAAAACACTGTGCGCATTGCGTATAGAAACGATAAATAAAGCGCTGACGCAAAACAGCGTTACTATCGAGAGGGCAGCAGTTGGCAGTAGCACTCCACATCAATCAGCGAATCCGCGAGAACGCGGAAAGCCTTAGTGCGGCTCTCGAAAGCCACATGCTGGCAAGTTTCGCGCCGGATGCAAAGAAGGAATTGCGTCTGTTCAGCGCCGGCGAAGCGGCGGAAATGCTGGGCATTTCCTCCAGTTTCCTGCGCAAGCTGCATTTTGACGGCAAACTGCCCGGGGTGCACACCACGCCGGGCGGGCGGCGCCACTATTCCGCCGCCGATCTGCTGGAAATGCGCAAGATCCTGGACGCCGCGGCCAAGACGCCGGGAACCTATCTGCGCGGCCGCCGTGAGGGCGACAAGGTGCAAGTGCTGTCCTTCCTGAACTTCAAGGGCGGATCGGGCAAGACCACCTCATCCATCCACACCGCCCAGCGGCTGGCGCTGAAAGGCTACCGGGTACTGGCAGTGGATATCGACCCGCAGGCGTCACTGACGACGCTTTTCGGCTATCGGCCAGAGGTCGATTTCCTTGAAACAGGGACGATTTATGACGCAATCCGCTATGAAGACCCCCTGCCCCTGCGCCAGATCATCCAGCAGACTTACTTCAGTGGTCTGGATCTGGCCCCCGGCGGGCTGATCCTGCAGGAATTCGAGCATGAGACGCCTCAGGCTCTTTTGAACAACGTTCAACCTGCGTTTTTCTCGCGCATGGCTGCAGCATTGCAGGAGGTCGAGAAAGATTACGATGTAATCATCTTCGACTGCCCGCCGCAGCTCGGCTATCTGACCATGTCGGCGCTCTGTGCCTCGACTGGCGTGATTATCACCGTGGTGCCGAACATGCTCGACATCGCGTCGATGTCGCAGTTCCTGCAAATGTCAGCCGAACTGCTGGATGTGGTGTCCAATGCGGGCGCCGCGCTGGAGTTTGATTTCCTGCGCTTCCTGATCAACCGGTACGAACCCAACGACGGACCGCAGCAACAGGTCGTTGCCTTCATGCGGCAGCTGTTCGGCGAGGAAGTCATGGTCGCGCCGATGCTGAAATCCACCGCGATTTCCGATGCGGGGCTGACCCAGCAGACGGTTTACGAGGTCGAAAGATCCCAGTTTCACAGGTCAACCTATGACCGTGCGGTCGATTCACTGAATCAAGTTAACGATGAAATAGAATCGCTCCTTCAACACGCATGGAGGCGTTGATGGCACGCAAAGGTATTCTCAGCACGGCCCTGAACAGCCCCGCAGCACCCGCTGGCGGGCCGAAACCCAAAATGATGCCGCGCGGCGCGGTCGGGGCGCTGCAATCCTCACTCAGCAAGCTGCAGGAAAGCGCCGTGCAGGAGATCGACACCGCGCTGATCGACGATGCGGGCTATGAGGACCGCCTGGGCATGGATGGCGCAGCTTTCAACCAGTTGAAGGACAGCCTGCAGACCTATGGCCAGCAAGTGCCGGTGCTGCTGCGCCCACATCCCAAGACACAGGGGCGGTTCGAAATCGTCTATGGCCGCCGCCGCCTGAAGGCCCTGCGCGAGCTGGGCATGCCCGTCAAGGCGATGGTGCGGCAGCTGGATGATCATGCGCTGGTGATGGCCCAGGGCCAGGAAAACACCTCGCGCCAGGACCTCAGCTTTATTGAAAAGGCCGCCTTTGCGGCGCAGTTGCAGGCGGATGGCTATGGACGGCAGACAATTGCCGCGGCGCTGTCGATCGACCTGCCGATGGTGTCGCGGATGCTCAAGGTCGGCACGGCCTTTGATTTGCCGTTCCTGCGGACGATCGGTTCAGCCCCCGGCATTGGCCGCGACCGCTGGATGATGCTGGTCAAACTGTTCGACGATCCTCCGTCACGGACCCGGGCGATCACCCGGACAAACCGGCCCGACTTTACGACCTATGACTCCGACGGGCGGTTCGAGGCGGTTCTGAAACATGCCCGGAACGTGCCGCAAGAACCCGAACCGGCCCCTGCCCCGCCGAAAATCCGCGCCCTGCCCGGCAACGGCGGCGCTGAGGTTGCAGGCATCAAAACCACCGCCAAGGGCATTACCCTGACAATCTCAGCCAAGGACGCACCCGGTTTCGACACCTGGTTCGACGCCCATGCAGAAGAGATCATGGAAGAGCTTCACGGCCGCTGGCAGCAAGACCAGCCCGAGCAGCCGGAAGACTGAGCAAGAGCAGAAACACTAAGGACAGGAGGCACGTAAACAGGCAAAAGAAAAGCCCCCCAGGACATTACATCCCAGAAGGCCGTTCTCAGATTTAGCACCTTTGGAATAGCCCTTCAGACTCGTCACTGTCAACTCCATGCACCGCATGGGGGCGGGAATTCTTTGTCTTTCGTGAAATTAACATGGAACAGACGTCCCAAATCGCATTTGGGCGGCAGGATCCGTGCGGCCGGCTGGCGGGTACCCACGACAAATGGGACCTTCTGGCTGCGCTGACGCACGCCGCCGCGGAATTTGAACTGAGCCACCGAACCCTGGGTGTGCTGAAGGCCCTGCTGACCTTTTTCCCCGACCGGGCACTGCCTGCGGAACCGGGCGGCGCCATTGTGTTTCCGTCAAACCGCAAGCTGATGGAGCGGCTGAACGGAATGCCCGAAAGCACCCTGCGCCGCCATCTGGCCGCCCTCACCAGGCTGGGAATTGTCAGCCGGAAGAACAGCCCCAACCGCAAACGCTATGCCCGCCGCAGCGGCGATGACATGCCGCTGGCCTTTGGCTTTGATCTGTCCCCCCTCGCATGCCATGCCAGCCGGATCTTTGACGCAGCGCTGGATGCCAAGGCCCGTGCCGAGCATCTGGCGGTTCTGCGCGACCGGGTTGCCGTGTTGCGGCAAGACCTGCAGGAACTGGCAGATGGCACGGCAGAGGCGCTGCTGGAAGCCGTACGCAAACTGCTGCGCCGCAAACCCTGCGAGGCCGAATTGACCCAAGCAGCAGACACGCTGCGCAGTGAAATTGCCAGCCGGACACCTGAAGAAACCCCGCTGGTCTCCAACCTGTCTGCACCCGTTTTGAGCGGCCCCGGCAGCCAGAATGAGCGGCACATACAGGATTCAATAAAAAAAGATTCTGACTCTGAAGGGATGCCGGTCGAACAGCCCTCGAAACAGCTTGGCAGTTCAGCCGCTAAGGACAGCAAAGCAGAGAAAAACAGTGAACTGGCCACCGTCCGGCGTGCCTGCCCCGAAGTACAAACCTACTTCCCCGGCGGTCTGCGCAACTGGCAGGATGCTGATCGCATAGCCGAGAATCTTTCACCGATGATCGGCATCGACATGCCTGTGCTCAGCGATGCCCGTGCCGCGATGGGCCGTCAGGACGCGGCTACTGCAGTGATGTGCATCCTGGAAAAGCTCAGCAGCATCCGCAGCCCCGGCGCCTATCTGCGGCGGCTGGCACAAAAGGCGCGAACGGGTCAGTTTTCTACCGCGCCAATGCTGAACGCGCTGCTGCAGGCAAGCCATTGCAAAGAAATTGTCAGCTGACAATTTTGGAGCCTAGAGGGTTTTCTTTGGGCGCTCAGGCGCGGATCTGTTCTCTCTCTGCTGCGGACGCTCTGCCAGACAGCCCGGCAGAGTACTGCTTGCATCATCGCTTCGGAGCAAAATTGTCAGCTGACAATTTTTGCCCACCGCTGGAATTCACGGCGAGGCAAACAGCAGGGTGTTTCCGGGCATAGAGGGACCGCATGGCAATCCGGCCCCCATTTTTTCCGGCGCCGGCCCGGGCATGATTGCAGAAATTGTCAGCTGACAATTTCTCATTTGCCGCACTGCCAGGGCAATTCAATCCATTGCCTTCGCCATCGCAGGAAGGCCACAGTGACGGGAACTTCAAAGCGAAAGGAACCCGCCGCGCCATGCTCTCTATCCTGCGCAACCGGACTTACCGGCATCTCTTCCTGGCCCAGATTGTGGCGTTGACCGGCACCGGCCTTGCCACCGTAGCGCTGGGACTGCTGGCCTATGATCTGGCCGGAGACCGCGCCGGGCTGGTGCTGGGCACTGCACTCACAATCAAGATGGTGGCCTATGTCACTGTTGCCCCCATCGCTGCCGCCTGGGCCGAACAAGTGAACCGGCGAAAGATGCTGATCACACTGGATCTGCTGCGGATGGCAGTTGCGGTTTGCCTGCCGTTTGTCTCTGAAGTCTGGCATGTCTATGTGCTGATCTTTGTGCTGCAGTCCGCCTCTGCGGGATTTACGCCTGCGTTCCAGGCCTCGATCCCCGATGTGCTGACAGAAGAGAAAGACTATACTCAGGCGCTGTCCCTGTCGCGGATGGCATTTGAGCTGGAGAGCCTGGCCAGTCCGATGCTGGCAGCGGCTCTGCTGGTTCTGGTGAGTTCCTCGACACTGTTCTGGGGCACTGCCGCGGGGTTTGCAGGGTCAGCGCTGCTGCTGCTGTCGGTCACCCTGCCGTCGCCCGAGCCCAAAGCGCCCCGGCCGGTCTGGCAGCGCACCACCCGCGGCATCCGGAACTATCTGCGGACACCCCGGCTGCGCGGGCTGCTGGCATTGAACTGGGTGGTATCGGCGATGGCGGCGATGGTGCTGGTGAACACAGTGGTGCTGGTGCGGGCAAACCTGGGGCAGGGCGAAAGCGCGGTTGCCTTGGCGCTGGCCGCCTTTGGCGGCGGTTCAATGCTGGCGGCCATGCTGCTGCCGCGGCTGCTGGAGCGGGTCCCCGACCGGACGGTGATGCTGGCCGGCGGCGCCCTGGGCAGTGCCGCACTTGCGGTGCTGTCGCTCAGCCTTTTTGCTGCGCCGCTGGGGTTTGCACGGCTGGCAATTGCCTGGGCGGTTATCGGCGTAGGATACTCAGCCGTGCTGACGCCCACGGGGCGGTTGCTGGCACGTTCGGCCCATGCGGCGGACCGGCCTGCGATCTTTGCCGCGCAGTTCACCCTGTCGCATGCCTGCTGGCTGCTGTTCTACCCGCTGTCGGCCTGGCTGATGGCCGCCTGGGGCGGGGGAGCGGCGATGCTGGCCTTGGCTCTGCTGGCAGCCGCGGGGCTGATCGCCGCGCACTGCCTGTGGCCTAAGGACAGCGCATCCCCCGTTGCGCATAGCCACCCCGATCTGCCGCCGGATCATCCGCATCTGCAGGGCGGCCACCCGCATATGCATCCGGTCATTATCGACGATCTGCACCCGCGGATCCCGCAGAAAGCGGGGAGATAGGGCAGGAGAGCTGCCCCATTTTATGACTAGACATAATCACCTAATTACGTAGTTTATTGCCGAAACGGCAGTAAAGGGACTTAGGGATTCTGTGACTGGGGAATTTGTTCTGACAGGCGCGCGCCTGGCCACTATGGCCGGGACGGAGGCGCCTTACGGGCTGATCGAGGACGGCGCGGTTGCGGTCTCCGGCGGCAGGATTGTCTGGGCCGGTCCGCGGGAAAAATTGTCAGCTGACAATTTTTCCTGGGAGCAGCGTGATCTGGGCGGACGGCTGGTGACACCGGGGCTGATCGACTGCCACACCCATATCGTCTTTGGCGGCAACCGGGCGATGGAGTTTGAGATGCGCCTGAACGGCGCCTCGTATGAAGAGGTCGCAAGGGCAGGGGGCGGCATCGTCTCGACCGTGTCGGCCACCCGCACCGCATCGCTGGAGGATCTGGTGCAGGGCGCGCTGCCGCGTTTGGACGCGCTGATCGCTGAGGGCGCGACAGTGGTTGAGGTGAAATCCGGCTATGGGCTGGACCGCGAAACCGAGCTGAACATGCTGCGCGCCGCCCGGCGACTGGCAGAGCTGCGTCCGGTGACGGTGAAAACCACCTTCCTTGGTGCGCATGCCACGCCCGGTGAGTACAAGGGCTGTGACGATGACTACATCGATCAGGTCTGCATTCCCGCCTTGCGTGCGGCCCATGCCGAAGGACTGGTCGATGCGGTTGATGGCTTCTGCGAGAACATCGCCTTTGCGCCCGCGCAGATCGAACGGGTGTTCAAGGCGGCACGGGAGCTGGGTCTGCCAGTGAAACTGCATGCTGAACAGCTGAGCCATCAGGGCGGCACGGCGTTGGCAGCACAATATGGTGCATTGTCAGTCGATCACGTGGAATACGCAACTGAAGATGACGCCAAGATGATGGCCGCCGCGGGCTCTGTCGCGGTGATCCTGCCGGGTGCGTTTTACACCATCCGCGAAACCCAGGCGCCGCCGATTGAGCATTTCCGCAGCCATGGCGTGCCGATGGCGCTGGCAACCGATTGCAATCCCGGCTCCTCGCCGCTGACCTCCCTGCTGCTGACAATGAACATGGGCTGCACCCTGTTCCGCATGACACCGGAGGAGGCGTTGGCAGGCGTCACACGCAACGCAGCCCGCGCGCTGGGGCTGACAGACCGCGGCCAGATTTCTGCCGGCATGCGCGCCGATCTGGCGGTCTGGGATGTGGAAAGCCCTGCCGAGCTGGCCTACCGCATCGGCTTCAACCCGCTTTACACCCGTATCTATGAGGGCAACCAATGATCGAGATGATCCCCGGCACAGTGACCCTGTCCACGCTGGAAGATATCTACCGTAACCTGACCCCGGCCAAGCTGGCGTCTTCGGCCCGTGAACCGGTGGAGGCCGCCGCGCAGATGGTGGCAGAGGCGGCAGCCGGACAAGAGGCGGTCTATGGTATCAACACTGGTTTCGGCAAACTGGCCTCGACCAAGATCGCACCAGAAGACACCGCCACCCTGCAGCGCAACCTGATCCTCAGCCATTGTTGCGGAGTAGGGGAGGCGCTGCCGGAGGATAAGACCCGGCTGATGATGACGCTGAAACTGCTGTCCATGGGCCGCGGCGCATCCGGCGTGCGCTGGCTGGTGATTGATCAGATCGAGCAGATGCTGGCGCATGGCGTGGTGCCGGTGATCCCGTCGCAAGGGTCCGTAGGCGCTTCGGGCGACCTGGCGCCGTTGGCGCATATGGCGGCGGCGATGATCGGGGCAGGGGAGGCCACGTATGACGGCACCCGCATGTCCAGTGCAGAAGCGCTGAAAAAAGCCGGGTTAGAACCTATTATTCTGGGTCCTAAGGAAGGTCTGGGACTGATCAACGGCACGCAATTCTCCACCGCCTGCGCCTTGGCCGGGCTGTTTGACGCCTGGCGCATGGCCGAGGCCTCGATGACCATTGCTTCGCTTTCCACCGATGCCATCATGGGCTCCACCGCGCCTTTGATTGCCGATATCCATGCCTTGCGCGGCCATGCCGGCCAGATCGACGTGGCGCGCGAGATGCGCGGCATCATGGAGGGGTCTGAAATCCGCGAAAGCCACCGTGAGGATGATACCCGGGTGCAGGATCCCTATTGCATCCGCTGCCAGCCGCAGGTGGTCGGTGCGGCATTGGACGTGCTGCGGATGGCTGCGAAAACGCTGGAGATCGAGGCCAACGCTGTCACCGACAACCCGCTGGTGCTGGTGAACGAAGGCCGCATCGTCTCGGGCGGCAACTTCCACGCCGAATACGTGGGCTTTGCTGCTGACCAGATCGCGCTGGCAGTGGCCGAGATTGGCGCCATCGCGCAGCGCCGGGTGGCGCTGATGGTCGACCCGACCCTGAGCCACGATTTGCCGCCGTTCCTGACGCCTGATCCGGGGCTTAACTCCGGCTTCATGATCGCTGAGGTGACCACCGCCGCTTTGATGAGCGAAAACAAGCACTTGGCCAACCCCTGCGTGACCGACTCGACGCCGACCTCGGCGAACCAGGAGGACCACGTGTCGATGGCTGCCCACGGCGCGCTGCGGTTGGCGCGGATGAATGCAAACCTGTCGGTGATCCTGGGCGTTGAAATGCTCTGCGCCGCACAAGGGGTGGAGGCGCGCGCGCCGCTCAAGACCTCAGCGCGCCTGCAGGACGTTCTGGCGATGCTGCGCGCGGATATCCCCGCGCTGGCCGAGGACCGCTATCTGGCCCCGGACATCGAAGATGCGAGCGCGATGGTGCGCGCGGGCCGCGTGGCGGATGCCGCAGGTGTGAAGGTGACAGCATGATCGAGGTGACCCAAGGCGCCTCGCCGCTGGTGCTGGGCTTGCCCCACACCGGCACCGATGTGCCGCCGGAAGTCTGGGCCTGCCTGAACGAGACGGGCAGGGCGCTGGCCGACACCGACTGGCATATCCATGACCTTTACGCCGGGCTGGTGGAGGAGGTGACAACCGTTCGCACCCCCATCCACCGCTACGTGATCGACGTGAACCGCGATCCCGGTGGTATCAGTCTCTATCCGGGGCAAAACACCACCACTTTGGTACCGCTCACGGATTTTGACGGGTTGCCGATCTGGAGCGATGGAATGGCGCCGGACGAGGCAGAAACCGCCCGCCGCCGCGATGCCTATCACGCGCCCTATCACGCGGCGCTGGCGGCAGAGCTGGAGCGGGTGAAGGCGGTCCACGGCTTTGCCATCCTCTACGATTGCCACTCGATCCGGGGCGACATTCCGTTCCTGTTCGAGGGCCGCCTGCCGGACTTCAATGTCGGCACCAATCTCGGCGCCACCTGCGACCCCGAAATCGAGGCGCTGACCTTGGCCCATTGCGCAGCGGCGGAGGGCTATACTTCCACCCTCAACGGGCGTTTCAAGGGCGGCTGGACCACCCGCCATTACGGGCGGCCCGCAGATGGTCTGCACGCCATCCAGATGGAGCTGGCGCAGGCCACCTATTGCCAGGAAAGCCCCCCCTGGACCTATCTGCCGGAGCGCGCCGAACAACTGCGCGCCCATCTCACCAAAATTCTGACTGATCTCAAAAACTGGAGGCCCTCGGCATGAGCGATCCCCGCAAGAACACCCGCGACATCTTCCCGCCCACCGGCCCGGAAATCACCGCCAAGTCCTGGATGACCGAGGCGCCGATGCGGATGATGATGAACAACCTGCATCCCGATGTGGCCGAAAACCCGCATGAGCTGGTGGTCTACGGCGGCATCGGCCGCGCCGCGCGCACCTGGCAGGATTTCGACCTGATCGTCGAGACCCTGAAGAACCTGGAAGAAGACCAGACCCTGATGGTGCAGTCGGGCAAGCCGGTCGGCGTCTTCCAGACCCACAAGGACGCGCCGCGGGTGCTGATCGCCAACTCCAATCTGGTGCCGCAT
Source organism: Leisingera sp. M658 (assembly GCF_025144145.1). Lineage (NCBI taxonomy): Bacteria > Pseudomonadati > Pseudomonadota > Alphaproteobacteria > Rhodobacterales > Roseobacteraceae > Leisingera > Leisingera sp. M658. Next base: position 28,166 of record NZ_CP083547.1, on the reverse strand, counting down.
TGGGCCAATTGGGATCATTTCAACGAGTTGGATAAGAAGGGCTTGATGATGTACGGCCAGATGACCGCAGGGTCCTGGATCTATATCGGCACCCAGGGCATCGTGCAGGGCACCTATGAGACCTTTGCCGAGGCCGGCCGCCAGCATTTCGGCGGCAGCCTCAAGGGCAAGTGGATCCTGACCGGCGGTCTTGGCGGTATGGGCGGCGCGCAGCCTTTGGCGGCTGTCTTTGCCGGGGCGAGCTGCCTGGCGGTGGAGTGCAATCCGGACAGCATCGATTTCCGCCTGCGCACCAAATACTTGGACGAAAAGGCCGAAACCCTGGACGAAGCGCTGGAGATGATCGAGCGCTGGACCAAAGCGGGGGAGGCGAAATCCGTGGGCCTTCTGGGCAACGCGGCAGAGATTTTCCCGGAGCTGGTGAAGCGTGCGGAAGCAGGCGGCATCCGCCCCGATATCGTGACTGACCAGACCTCGGCGCATGACCCGGTGAACGGCTACCTGCCGCTGGGCTGGACCATGGGCGAATGGAAAGAGCGCCGCGAGAACGACAAGAAAGCGGTTGAGAAAGCCGCCCGCGCCTCGATGAAGGTACAGGTTAAGGCGATGTGCGATTTCCACGCGATGGGCGTGCCCACGGTGGATTACGGCAACAACATCCGCCAGATGGCGCTGGAGGAGGGGCTGGAGAACGCATTCGACTTCCCCGGCTTTGTGCCCGCCTATATCCGCCCGCTGTTCTGCCGCGGCATCGGTCCGTTCCGCTGGGCTGCACTTTCGGGCGACCCGGAAGATATCCGCAAGACCGACGCCAAGATGAAGGAGCTGTTCCCCGAGAACGAAGGCCTGCACCGCTGGCTGGACATGGCGCAGGAGCGCATCGCATTCCAGGGTCTGCCGGCGCGGATCTGCTGGATCGGCCTCGGCGACCGCCACAAGGCGGGCCTTGCGTTCAACGAAATGGTCCGCACGGGTGAGCTGTCGGCGCCAGTGGTGATTGGGCGTGACCATCTGGATAGCGGCTCGGTGGCGTCGCCCAACCGCGAAACGGAATCGATGCTGGATGGCTCGGACGCGGTGTCGGACTGGCCGCTGCTGAATGCGCTGCTGAACACCGCGTCGGGTGCCACCTGGGTGTCGCTGCATCATGGCGGCGGCGTTGGCATGGGCTTTTCGCAGCATTCCGGCGTGGTGATCTGCTGTGATGGCAGTGACGACGCCGAGCGCCGCATCGGGCGCGTTCTGTGGAACGATCCGGCAACCGGTGTGATGCGCCATGCGGATGCGGGATACGATATCGCCAAGGACTGCGCGCGCGAGCATGGGCTGAACCTGCCCGGCATTCTGGGGTGACAGAGAAAGGGCAGCAATCCGGTGCGGATTGCAGCCCATTACAATCAATTCCCCTGGGCCGTTTTCCGTACCAGAGAGCGGCCCTTTTTACCTGTTGCGCCAGTGCAGGCCGTGCATCAGCAGCTGTCGCTGCACCCGCCCCGGATAGTCTGTGCAGATTGCATCCACGCCGAGGGTTATCATTCGTTCGATGTCCTGCGGTTCATTTACTGTCCAGACAACCGTCAGCAGTCCCAGTTCGCGGGCACGGGCCAAGGATTGCGCTGTGATGTCCAGGTAGTAGGGGCACCAGAACCGCCCCCGGGCGGCGGCAACGCGGTCGGGCAGGTCCAAAGCGGTGCAGCTCGCCACCGGGTTCACCGCCTTGGAGGAATCCTCGCCCGCGTCGGCGGCGTTCTTGGGCAGCTGGGTCAGGAAGGAAGCGGGCATTTCAGGTGCAGCCCGCTGGCAGAGGGCCAGCAGGTCCCAATCAAAACTGTGCAGCACGGTGCGGGGCTGCATCCCGGCCTGGCGCACTTCTGACACTACTGCTTCGACCAGTGTTTGGCGCGCGGCGGTGTCCTCCATCAGGTCCGGGTCGGATTTGATTTCCAGCAGCAGATGCACGTCCTGATGCTGCGGCTGCTGCAGCAGCGCCAGCAGGTCCGCCAGGCGGGGAATGCGCAGGCCGGTCAGGAAGGCCTGATCGGGGAACCGGCGGCCATAGGCGCTGGCACCATCCAGTCCGCCCACATCGTAATCCTGCAAGTCCGCAAAGCTGAGGGCAGAGACTTTGGGTTCCGCGCCTTGCAGCCAATTGCCGTTCCCATCGCGGACCATCGACCGGGTCAGATGGTGGTTGTGGGTGATCACAACCACCCCGTCGCTGGTGGCGGTGACGTCCAGCTCCAACAGCTCCACCCCGGTTTTCAGGGCGAACTCAAAACCCTCCATGGTGTTTTCCGGCAGCACGCCGCGGGCGCCGCGGTGGCCGATCAGCCGGATCACGCCCGGCGCTGCGGCAAAGGCAGGGATCTGGGGGAAGGCCATCAGTCCGCCAGACGCTTGCCGGAGGCGGTATCGAACAGATGTGTCAGCGCGGGCGTGGCCGAAAAGCGGCGGATGCTGCCGATGCTGTCGCTGGCGTGGCCTGGAACGCTGGCGGTCAGGGCGTGTTCGGTGCCCTGCAGGTGCCCGTGGATCAAAGTGTTGGCGCCCAGCTGCTCCAGCAGCTCCACCTGCAGCGCGATCGGGCCTGCGGGATCGTCCGCCAGATGTTCGGGGCGCAGCCCAAGGGTAACGGCGCTGTTGCGGCGGGAAGACACAGCCAGCACTGTGCCATCGGGCAGGGTGGCGCGGCCGGCGTTCAGATCCGCAGGCAGGAAATTCATCGCCGGGCTGCCGATGAACCCCGCCACAAACACCGAAGCCGGATGGTCATACAGCTCAATCGGGGTGCCGAATTGCTCGACATAGCCGCCGTTCAGCACCATCAGCCGGTCGCCCAGGGTCATCGCCTCGACCTGATCATGGGTCACATAGATCGAGGTCACCCCCAGGCGCTGCTGCAGCTTGCGGATTTCCAGCCGCATCTGCACCCGCAGCTTGGCATCCAGGTTCGACAGCGGTTCGTCAAACAGGAACACTTGCGGGTCGCGCACAATGGCGCGGCCCATCGCAACCCGCTGGCGCTGGCCGCCCGACAATTGGCGCGGCTTGCGGTCAAGGTATTGTTTAATCTCCAGGATCTCCGCCGCCTCTTCAACCCGGCGGTTGATCTCGTCCTTGGGGAGTTTACGGATTTTCAGGCCGTAGGCCATGTTCTGGCGCACCGACATATGCGGATACAGCGCGTAATTCTGGAACACCATGGCGATGTCGCGCGCCGAGGGCTCCAGCTCGTTCACTCGGCGCCCGCCGATGGAGATTTCACCGGAGGTCACGCTTTCCAGCCCCGCCACCATCCGCAGCAGGGTGGATTTTCCGCAGCCCGAGGGGCCGACGATGACGATGAATTCGCCATCGTTGATACTGCCTTCGACATGGTGCAGCACCTCGGTCGGGCCGTAGGACTTCACCAGATCTGTGAGTTGAATGTCTGCCATTTCCCGCGCGCCTTACTTATCGGTTTCCGTCAAGCCCTGCACAAAGAGCTTTTGCATTGCGATGACCACAAACACCGGCGGGATCATCGCCAGAAGGGCCGTGGTCATGATGATGTTCCATTGCGGGCTTTGCTCGGCCGCTTCCAGCATCTGCTTGATCGACATCACGATGGTTGTCATCGAGGTGTCGGTGGTGATCAGCAGCGGCCAGAGGTACTGGTTCCAGCCGAAGATAAACAAGATCACAAACAGCGCCGCGATATTGGTGCGCGACAGCGGCAGCAGGATGTCGAAGAAGAACCGGAGCGGCCCGGCGCCGTCGATACGGGCGCTTTCCAGCAGCTCGTCCGGGACGGTCAGGAACACCTGGCGGAACATGAAGGTCGCGGTGGCGGAGGCGATCAGCGGGATCGACAAGCCCCAGTAGCTGTTCAGCATGCCAAGGTTTGCGACCACCTCAAACGTGGGCAGGATCCGCACCTCGACCGGCAGCATCAGGGTGATGAAGATCATCCAGAAAAACCCCATGCGGAACGGGAATTTGAAGTAGACGATGGCAAAGGCGGACAAGAGCGAAATGGCGATCTTGCCGGTGGAGATCATCAGCGCCATAGCCAGGGAATTCAGCAGCATCAGCCAGACCGGCGCCGTCTCCGTCCCGCTGAGGCCGGAGCCGAACAGGGTCTGCTTCATGTTCTCGAGGAAATACTCCCCCGGCCACAGCGGCAGCGGCGCCTGGTTCATGCGCAGCTGGTCATGGGTGGAGGCGACAAAGGTGATCCACACCGGCAAGGCAATCGCCAGAACGCCAAGCACCAGCACCAGATGGGTGAGGAAGGTAACCAGGGGGCGGTTTTCGACCATCAGTATGCCACCTTTCTTTCTACAAAACGGAACTGGACCACGGTCATGGCAATCACCAGCACCATCAGCACCACCGACTGCGCCGCGGAGCCGCCAAGGTCGAGGCCGACAAAGCCGTCGTTGAACACCTTGTAGACCAGAATGGTGGTTGAGGTGCCGGGGCCGCCCTGGGTGACGGCGTGGATGATGCCGAAGGTCTCGAAAAAGGCGTAGACCATGTTGATCACCAGCAGGAAAAACGTGGTGGGCGAGATCAGCGGGAATATGATGGTCCAGAACCGGCGTGCGGGGCCTGCGCCGTCGATGGCGGCGGCCTCGATCACCGAGTTCGGGATCGACTGCATGGCGGCAAGGTAGAACAGGAAGTTATAGGCGACCTGCTTCCACGCCGCGGCGAGGATCACCAGCGCCATCGCCTGATTGCCGTTCAGATAGTGGTTCCAGGTGATGCCTGCGAATTCCAGGAAATAAGGGAAAATGCCAAGGGTGGGGTTGAACATGAACACCCACAGCGCCCCGGCCAGCACCGGGGCCACAGCATAGGGCCAGATCAGCAGGGTGCGGTAGAACATCGCGCCGCGCACCACCCGCTGGGCAAAGCCCGCCAGCAGAAGCGCCACGCCCATCGACAGCCCCGCCACCAGCAATGAGAACACTGCGGTACGCTGAAAACTGGCTAGGTAATGGCTGTCCGACCACAGGATTTCGAAATTCTCGAACCAGACAAATTCGGTGCCAAGGCCAAAGGCGTCTTCGATCAGGAAGGACTGATACATCGCCTGGCTGGCGGGCCAGATGAAAAACACCAGCGTGATAAGGATCTGCGGGGCGACCAGCAGGTAAGGCAGCGCCGAGGTTGGGAAATGCACCCGTTTGAGCATGAAGGGCCCCAGTCAGGAAAGCGGCCCCGCCGCCCCGGGGAAGGGGCGGCAGGGACAGGTCGTCAGGATGGGTTAGGACGGGTTGGCGGTGCGCTCGAACCGGCGCAGCAGGTCGTTGCCGCGCGACACTGCAGCATCCAGCGCGTCCTGTGCGGTTTTCTCGCCGCCCCACAGCGCTTCCAGCTCTTCGTTGATCACATCGCGGACCTGAACAAAGTTGCCATAGCGCAGGCCGCGGCTGTTGGCGGTGGGGGTGTTCAGGCTCAGCTGTTTGATCGCGGTGTCGGTGCCCGGGTTGCTGTCATAGAACCCCTGTTCCTTGGACAGTTCATACGCCGCAGTGGTGATCGGCACATAGCCGGTCTCCTGGTGCCACCAGGACTGCACCTCGGGCGAGGACAGATAGGTCAGGAACTTGGCGGTGCCTTTGTATTCCGCCTCGTCATGGCCCTCGAGCACCCACAGGGTGGCGCCGCCGATGATCGAGTTCTGCGGCGCATCGGCAATGCTGGTATCCAGCGGCAGCATGGACTGGCCGAATTCGAACTGGGCCTGCGAGGAGATTGAGCCGTAATAGGCCGAGGAGTTCATCCACATGCCGCATTCGCCGTTGGTGAACATCGGCAGGCTGTCGCCGCGGCGGCCGCCGTAGACAAACAACCCGTCCTTGCCCATGGAAGCGACGTCATCCAGTCGCGCGGCAACCTGTGCGTTGTTGAATGTCAGCTCGGTGTCGAACCCGGCAAAGCCGTTTTCCTTGGTGCCGGTGGGCAGGTTGTGCCAGGCCGAGAAGTTCTCGATCATCACCCAGGACTGCCAGCCAAAGGAGACGCCGCATTTCATGCCGTTATCAACCAGCTTCTGCGAGGCGGTCTTGACCTCGTCCCAGGTGGTCGGAACCGCGGCGCCGGCTGCGTCCAGCGCGTCCTTGTTGTACCACAGCACCGGGGTGGAGCTGTTGAAGGGCATCGACAGCAGCTCGCCCTCGGGGGTTTCATAGTAGGATACCACCGCAGGCAGGAAGGCGTCGCCGTCAAACGGTTCGCCTGCGTCGTTCATCAGCTTTTCAACCGGGTAGATGGCGCCTTTGGCGGCCATCATGGTGGCGGTGCCGACCTCGAAGACCTGCACAATCTGCGGGTGTTCCTTGGCGCGGAAGGCGGCAATCGCCGCGGTCATGGTTTCGGTGTAGTTGCCCTTGTAGACGGGCACCACCTTGTAGTCGTCCTGGGTGGCGTTGAAGTCTGCGGCGATCTTGTTGACGCGTTCGCCATTGGTGCCGCCCATGGCGTGCCACCACTGAATTTCGGTTTCTGCAAATGCGGTGCTGCCAGCAACGGCCAGAACGGCCGAGGCGCAGAGCATGGATTTGATCGGCATGAGCTTCTCTCCCAAGGTTGGCTATGGCGATAGCTTTTGTCCGGCGGGAAAGATAATTCAAGCAAAAGTTTTTTGACAAATTTCATAACATGATGTTATGCGATGGCGTGTCATTCTTGCTTGGAAAGCGGCTAACCCCTTGAAATTCAAACTCCGCCAGCTTGAGGCTTTTCAGGCCGTTGCCCGTACAGGCTCTGTTACCCGCGCCGCTGAAAGCCTGGGGATTTCCCAGCCGGCCGCCAGCCGTCTGCTGTCTGATTTTTCAAAAACAGTGGCGGTGGATCTGTTCACCCGCAAGGACGGGCTGCTGATTCCCACGTCTGAGGCGCGCTATCTTCTGTCTGAGGTGGGCCGGGTGTTCGACAGTCTGAACCACCTGGAGGAACTCAACCGGGACTTGACCGAGCGCACCGCCGGCCATCTGCGCATCGCCTGTCTGCCGGGGTTTGCCACGGCGCTTTTGCCCAAGCTCTTGGCCGGGTTCCTGGAGCACCGCCCCGGCGTGCGGCTGACGCTGGAGCCGGACCGGCCCGAGCGGATTTTGGAATGGATCATCGGCGAACAATACGACTGCGGCATCACCGACGGGTTTGCTGCCCATCCGGCAGTGGAAAACATCGACATTCCGGTGCGCACTGTCTGTGTGCTGCCGCAGGATGACCCGCTGGCAGAACAGGATGTTATCACGCCCCGCGATCTGCAGCACCGCAAGATCATCCACACCCGCCGCGACAGCCCGTTTTTCCGCAAGCTGCACAAATCGTTTTCCGAGGCCGGGGTGGAATTGAACAGCTGGATCGAGGTGCGGCAGTTTTCCACCGCCTGCATCATGGTTGGCCAGGGGCAAGGGGCATCCGTGGTCAGCGCCCTGGATGCCGAGCAGTTCCGCGGCCAGGGCATTGCCATCGTGCCCTTCGCCCCCGAGCTGCATCACCGGCTGTCGATCCTGCGGCCGGTGTCGGGCAGCCGGTCGCTGCTGGCGCTGGACTTTCTGGACGCCTTTACCAACAGTCTGGCGCCGTTCCGCGCCGATCTGGACATGGCGCGGGGCTGAGGGTTATTCGCCGCCCTTGTAATAGCCGATCACGTCATTTTCGGTGGTGGCGCCAAGGCCGTTCAGCAGGCGGTTGGAATAGTTGAAATAGGCGCAGACCTGGTTCACCTCCAGGATCTCGCCATCGTCGCAGCCCGCGATCTTGAGCACCTCAAAATCCGATTTCACCATCTTGCCCGCATCCGTGGTCAGCTTGGCCGCATAGCGCAGCAGGGCCAGTTCCTTGCCCTGAAACGCATCCTCGGGGCGGTGGGCCTTGAGCGCGGTAAAGATCCGGTCGCTGCGCGGCTGGTCTTTCAGCAGGTTGCGCACGTTCATGAAATGATGTGTCAGCGAATAGCTGCAATCGTTCAGGATCGAGGTGTAGCTGGCGATGACTTCCAGGAACCAGAACGGCAGTTGATTGTCGTCAGAGTGCAGCACTGACCGGTAGAGCGTCACATGGCCGTTCATCGTTTCGGGCCGCAGCGAATGCACCCGCATCACGGTGTCGACGGTGCCATGCGGCGTGCGCGCCTTGTCCAGCAATTCCTTAAGCCGCCCTGTGGCCTTTTCGTCCGGGATCATCTCAATCCATGCGCTCATATGCTCTCTCCGCGGTTTCCGGGGGCAGGATAGGGGAAGGGACGTCCTGAATGACAGTAGAAAATTCTACTGGCGTGAAATTTCTCTGGATCGGAGGGGGCGGCTGCGGGTAACATCCGCGTGAGGATCCAGAGGGAGAATTGCGGGATGCAGGATGCGGGTTTGCGCAGGGGCGCCGAAAATCTGCTGGTGACCTGCGGCGGCTTGCGCGCCGGGGACCATCTGCTGATCCTGCAGGAAGATCCTGCGAGCGGCTATTACGACGCGGCGATTGCCGGGGCGGTGCTGGACAGTGCCCGTGCGCTAGGGATCAAGGCACAGGCCGAAATGCTGCCGTTTGATCCGATGGGCGCCGCGCTGCAATCTGACCTGGTGGCACGGATGAAGGCTGCGGACCGGGTGCTGTTCCTGTCGCGCTGCGGTGATCAAATCCGGTTCAATGCGGAAATGCAGGGGATCCGCCCGATCATGTCTTATGCGCTGGATGCGGGGATGCTGGCCTCCGGCTTTGGCCGCGCGAACTATCAGGGGTTTGTGGCGCTGAAAGATGCGGTCAATGCGCTGATGGCGTCGGCGCAGCATATCCGGGTGACCTGTCCGCTGGGCACGGACTTCAGCGGGCCGGGTGCGGCTTATCCCAAATCCGGCGCTGCGGATGTGGCCGTCACACGCTTTCCGATGTCAGTCTTTGCGCCGGTGCCCGTGCAGGGGTTTTCCGGGGTGGTGATGCAGGATGGGTTCCTAGTGGGGACCGGCTCGAAATTCTATGACCCCTACGGCTGCGATCTGCGGCAGCCGCTGGCGGTGCATTTCGAGGGCAGCGTTTTGCAACGGTTCGAGGGCGATGAGATGGACGTGCATTGCGCCCGGATGCATTACGCACGCGTGGGGCAGCAGTTCGGTCTGGATCCGATGACCATGCATTCCTGGCATGCCGGTATCCATCCGGGCTGTGCCTATGGCATGGCGGCAGCTGAGAATTACGAACGCTGGAGCGGCGCGGCCTTTGGCAACCCGCGGCTGATGCATTTCCACACTTGCGGGCATTACGCACCGGGGGAGATTTCGCTGAACGTGCTGGATCCGACAATCGAAGTGGACGGCGCGGCGGTCTGGATGGATGGTGTGTTCGACCCGCATCTGGTGCCGGGCGGGGCGGACGTTCTGGCGCAATTCCCCTGTATCCGGGCGGTGTTTGACGCGCCTGCGCAAGCGGTGGGGCAGGGGCCGGGCGGGCGGCTTGCCGGCTGAAATCCGGCGCGGGAAACGGCTTCGCTTTCAGCCTGCCTCGGACTTGATCTGCCGGGCGACGCGGGTGCGGAAGCGCATCGCGCCAGCGTCCAGCCCGAGGTTGATATAGGGTGTCTTGCGTTTCGCCATGCCGGTCTGGACGTATTCCAGCACCTCCTTATCCTCGGTAAAGGCCATGATGGCGCCGTCGAACATGCGCTGCGACAGTGCCGCGTCGCCGGCATGCATATTGCGGTGCTGAAACCAGAAATAGCGCGAGCGCCCGCCGTCCACCGGGGTGATGAAGTTGTAGGAGATGTTCACGAAAGCATTCGGCGACTGGGGCACATCCTTGCCGCCTTCGCCCTGGGGCGCATAGACCGACATGTTGATTGCGGTGGCCGGCAGGCGGCATTCGTAATGCTGCTTGCGGTCGCAGGTCGGGCCAAAGGGCAGCATGTCCTTGTAATAGGGCGGCGGCGCCTCATCCAGCACCCAGCGGGAGACGATGACGCCGTCCTCCGTCTCCTCCAGGTCCAGCGGACGGTTGTCGGTCCCGGCCCCGGCAAAGGAGGTCAGATGCACCCAAGCGACATGGCTGGGGTCCAGCAGATTGTCGGTGATGTAGAGGTAATGACAGGCCATCTCCATCGCGCCCTTTTGCGTTTTGCCCCAGGACGGATTGTCGAAATTGGGGATGTCGATGATCCGGCCCCGGTCTGCCTGCTCCGGATCGCCCATCCACAGCCACAGGAAGCCCCAGCGGTCCTCTGCCGGGTAGGACTGCACCGCGGCGCGGCGCGGCGGGTTGTCGAGCTGGGTCGGGGCAATCACGCATTCGCCGCTGCAGTCAAAGGTCAGCCCGTGGTAGCCGCAGACCACATGGTCGCCCTCGATGGTGCCGCGCGACAGCGGCAGCTTGCGGTGCGGGCAGGCATCCTCCAGCGCGATGGCCATGCCTTGGGTGTCGCGGTAGATCACGATCTGCTCTTCCAGCATGGTGAGGGCGGTCAGTTCGCGCCCGAAATCCTCACTGCGCCCTGCCACATACCAGCAGTTCTGCAGATAGCCCTCGCCGCCGATCAGATCCGGTCTCATGACTGCCCCTCTGAGAACACGTCAAAGGCCTTCAGCGCCTTGGCGCTGTAGGCATAAGACGGCCCGCCGCCCATATAGGTGGCCATGGCCAGCGCTTCGCAGAGTTCCTCCCGCGTCGCACCCAGCCGCACCAGCGAGCGCACGTGAAAGCCGATGCAGCTGTCGCATCGGGTGGCGATGGCGATGCCCAGGGCGATGAATTCCTTGGTCTTCTCGCTCAGCGCGCCGTCTTTCTTGGCGGCCTGGCCCATGGTGGCGAAACCGCGCACAGTGCCGGGGACCTCCTTGGAGAAGGTGCTGATGTCGGCCTCGGTCCCGGCCATGAAGGTTTTCCAGTCCATTTGTTTCTCCTCAGCCTCTTTCGTCCGATCCCATGCGGCGTTCCAGCCAGCGCACGCCGGCGCTGATGATCAGAACCAGCACCAGGTATTCCAGGATCAACAGGGTGTAGATTTCCAGCGGCCGGTATTCGCTGACCACCAGCTCATTGGCGCGGCGGGTCAGCTCTTGCATGCCGATGACGGAGGCAAAGGCGCTCATCTTGACGATGTAGATGAACTGGTTTGCCAGCGGCGGCAGGATGCGGCGGATTGCCTGCGGCAGGATCACATAGCGCATCGTCTGCGGGTAGTTGAGGCCGATGGTCTGGGCCGCTTCGGTCTGGCCCTTGGCAATCGATTGGATACCGGCACGGTAAATCTCGGCGGTAAAGGCGCTGTCGGACAGCGCCAGGGTGATGATGGCGCCCCAGAACGGATCAATCGGCACGTTCATCCCCATTTCGCGGAAGATGATCGGCAAGCCGTAGAACACCCAGAACAGCATCGGCAGCAGCGGGATCGAGCGGACAAGCTCTACATAGACCCGGTTCACCATCCGCCAGCCGCGGCTTTTGGCGAGGCCGGGCAGGGCAACGATCAGGCCAAGACCGATGGAGATCGCGGCGGCAATCACCGAGATCAGGATGGTGTCGCCCATGCCTGAGATCAGGAATTTCACGTTCACCCAGCCGCTGGCGGTCATCGGGTTGATGACATACCAGCCCCAGGTCGAGGAGCTGGAGCAACCTGCAAGCGCCAGCAGCGGCAGCAATAGGATCAGGGTCTTTTTCATACTTGATCCTTCCGGTCAGTGCTGCAGGATCTGCGACAGGAATTTCTGGCAGCGCGGCGAACGGGGGGAGCCGAAGAACTCCTCCGGCGGGCCTTGCTCGACAATCTCGCCTGCGTCCATGAACACCATCTGGTCGGCCACCTTGCGGGCAAAGCCCATCTCGTGGGTGACAACCACCATGGTCATGCCGTCCACCGCCAGTTCAGCCATGACATCCAAGACTTCTGAGATCATCTCCGGGTCCAGCGCCGAGGTCGGCTCGTCAAACAGCAGGACCTTGGGTTCCATGCATAAGCTGCGCGCAATCGCCACCCGCTGCTGCTGGCCGCCGGACAGCTGGCCGGGGCGCTTGCGGGCCTGGTCGGGAATGTGGACGCGTTCCAGATAGTGCATCGCCTTGGCCTCGGCTTCTGCCCTGGAAAGGCCGCGCGCCTTGACCGGTCCCAGTGTCAGGTTCTCCAGCACCGTCAGATGCGGGAACAGGTTGAACTGCTGGAACACCATGCCGACTTCGGACCGGATCGCGGCCACGGATTGCGGATCGTTGGTCAGCTCGGTCCCGTCGACCCGGATGATGCCCTTCTGATGCTCCTCCAGCCGGTTGATGCAGCGCACCACGGTGGATTTGCCGGAACCGGACGGGCCGCAGATCACAACTTTTTCACCGGCCCGCACCGTCAGGCTGATATCCTTCAGCACATGAAACGTGCCATACCATTTGTTGACACCAGCAAGTTCGATGGCGATTTCGGGCGTTGGCTGGGCATTCCCTGGCATATTTTTCTTCCCAAGAAAAATTTTTCTTGAGGTTAGCGGTCCGGTTGCCGTTAAATCAAGCATCAAATCTGCTAGTTTTCCGAGGCAGCCAAAAACGCACCAACGGGGAGATACCGATGAAACATATTCTAAAGGCGGTGGCCGCCGCCGCAGTGTCAGTGGCGCTGGCCGGGGCAGCGCAGGCGCAATCGGCGCTGCACGAAATCCTGGACAGCGGCGTGCTGAAGGTTGGCACGACGGGCGACTGGAACCCGATGACGCTGCGCGATCCGGCGACCAACAGCTACAAAGGGTATGACATCGACATCATGGCCGAGCTGGCCAAGGATCTGGGCGTTGAGGTGGAATTTGTGCCGGCCGACTGGAAAACCCTGGTGAATGGCGTGGTGGCGGGCAAGTACCATCTGACCGGTTCGGCCTCAATCTCGGCGCCGCGGATGAAGGTTGCGGGCTTTTCGGACAGTTATATCGCGGTGGAGATCTTCCCGTACACCCTTAAGGACAAGGCCGGGAACTTCTCGGGCTACGCGTCCATCAACCAGCCGGGGGTGAAGGTCGCCACCACGCTGGGCACCACGTTTGAGAAACTGGCGCGCGAATGGTTCCCGGAGGCCGATATCAAGGTGGTCGAAGCACCTGCACGCGGGTTCCAGGAAGTGCTGGCAGGCCGCGCCGATGTGTTCATCACCTCCAACATCGAAGGCTCCACCCTGGAGGAGAAATTCCCGGTGACCCGGGTGCCGGACACCGGCCCGCGTGCGCCCACGCCGATTGCAATGTTGCTGCCCCAGGATGATCAGGTCTGGATCAACTACATGAACAACTGGGTGAAGGTGAAGAAAGCCACCGGTTTCTTTGAAGCCACCCAGGCCAAGTGGGGGCTGTAGGCCCATCGCGCAGCCGTTCCGGCGGCTGCGTTCCGGTCAGGCTTCGCTGGATTGGGCCTTGGTGACCATGGTGATGAAACTCACCCTGTCCGTCTTCAGCTCCACCGGGCCGTGGGCGTTGCTGGAATCAAAGCTGATGCTGTCGCCGGGCTTCATGTGATATGAGGCCTCGCCGCATTGAAACACCATCTCGCCGCTGGTGATATGCATGAACTCCAGCCCCCGGTGGCGGTACAGCGGGCGCGGCTTCAGCGGCTGTTCCAGGGTGACGGCAAAGCTCTCGAAACTTACATGGCTGGCCTCGGCGCGGCCGATCATCTTGTAAGTATGGCCAAAGCCGCTGCCCAGGCGCTGCACCGTCATACCTTCGCCCGCGGCAACAAAGGACACGTCCGAATGCTCCACCGTGCCGGCAAAGAAATTGATCAGCGGCGCGCCGATGGCATTGGCCAGTGCCTCCAGCGTGGTGAGCGAGGCCGAAACCTGGCCGCGCTCGATCTTGGAGATCATCGCAGTGGACACACCTGCGCGTTCCGACAGTCCGGCCAGCGTCAGCCCGGCCAGCATCCGGTGGGTCTTGACCGCGGCGCCGACCAGCTGGTCCAGCGCGGGTTTTTTGATGTCTGCGGGCGATGAATCTTCCATTGCCACAGACTATGCCGCCTGCGGGCAAAGGAAAAGCTGCGCGTGGCGAAATGACAGGAGAAGACGATGCAGCTTGCCCATATGACCTGGCTAGAGGTTGAAGCGCGCCTGAAGGCGGGGGCGGCGGTGATGGTGCCGGTCGGCTCGACCGAGCAGCACGGGCCGATGGGCATGATCGTCACCGACACCATCTGCGCCGAGGCGGTGGCGCTGCGGGCGGCTGATTTGTGCGATGCGATCGTCGCACCCGCGCTGGCCTATACCCCGGCGCCCTTCAACACTGCTTTTCCCGGCACTGTCTCGATCCCGGAGGAATTGTTTCAGGCCCATGCGACCGCCGTCTTTCGCGGGCTGCTGGTGCAGGGGTTTTCGGGGGTGTTTATCGTCAACGGCCACGGTGCGAATTTGGCGCCGTTGCAGCGCGCGGCGCAGGAGCTGGCGCCGGGGAGGGTGGCGGTCCGCAGCTGGTGGGAGCCGCAGGAGGTCAACGAAATGCGCAAGGATCTCTATGGCGATTGGGAAGGGATGCATGCAACCCCGTCCGAGGTTGCCATCACCCAGGCCCTGCTGGGTGAACTGCCCGCAGGCGAGGCAGCGGAGCCGCCGCAGAAGCTGAGCCCGGCGTTCATCAAGGCCCATGCCGGCGACCGCCACGGCCCGCCGGAGGAACACAGGGCAGAGTTTCCGGACGGGCGTGTCGGCTCGCATTCCGCCCTGGCCAATCCGCAGGACGGCGCCCGCTTGCTGGAGGCCGCGGCGCGGGGCATTTGCGAGGACTTCCAGGCCTTTGCCGAGGCGGCTGAACAGAAGATCAGCTGAACGGCTTTTCTTCCATCAGCAACCGCTGCGCAGTGCGCTTGGCGTCGCCGAGGTGCTGCTCAATGGCTGCCTGCGCGGCCTTTGCATTGGCGGAAACAATGGCCTGGCAGATATCCTGCATATGGGCAGGCCCCGGTTTCAGGCGGTCTTCGGTTGACAGGGTCACCGCCCGCAGCCGGCTGATGCGGCCGTTCAGACGCTGGGCGATTTCCCAGGCGACACTGTGGCCGGCACCTTCGAAGATGATCCGGTAGAATTCTGTCGTGGCGCGCAGCATGGGGCCGGGCACGCCCTCCGCCACAGCGTCCTGCAGGGCGTGCTGCGCGGCTTGAAGCTGCTCTGCCAGCTCCGGTGTCATGTTCCGGGCGCAGGCGATGGCGGCGGCGGTTTCCAGCATCTGGCGGATATCATAGATCTGCCGCGCGTCTTCCCAGCTGAGCTGTGCCACAATCGGCCCCTTGCCGGGCAGGATTTCGACCAGCCCTTCGGCTTCCAGATAGCGGATGGTTTCCCGGATCACCGTGCGGCTGACGCCCAGCTGGTCGCACAGGGGGCGCTCTACCAGCCGCTCGCCGGGGGCGAATTGGCCTGCGATGATCGCCTCGCGCATCCGCTCCTGAACGATGTCGCGCAGGGTCTGCGGCGGTTGGTCTATTCTGCTCATCACGGGTCGGTTCATGGGTCCTCCGATACCAGCACCGCCGGGGCGGAACAAGTCTGCATTGACATACTGTCTGATGGTATACCATATTACGTTAACTGGAATCACTGACGAAAGACACGCCCATGCCCGCCGAAATCCGCAAGACGCTGCTGCATGTCGAAGAGACCCTGATCGAGGGCGGCAAGGCAGCGGAAACCCCGCTGAAGATGATTGCCGCGGTGGCGGTGATCAAAAACCCCTGGGCGGGGCAGGGCTTTACCGAGGACTTGCGCCCGGCGATCCATGATTGTGCACCGGGTCTGGGCGAGAAGCTGACCGCGATGATCCTTGAGGCCGCAGGCGGCGGCGACAAGGTTGAGGGCTACGGCAAATCCGCCATCGTCGGGGTGAATGGCGAGGTGGAGCATGCCTCGGCGCTGATCCATACCCTGCGGTTCGGCAACCACTTCCGCGAGGCGGTGGGGGCGAAATCCTATCTCGCCTTCACCAACACCCGCGGGCCTGCAAATGCCTCGCTGCAGATCCCGCTGATGGACAAGAACGACGGTGGGCGGCGCAGCCATTACCTGACCATCCAGCTGTCGGTGGCCGATGCGCCCGGCCCGGATGAGATCGTGATCGCGCTTGGTGCCTCGATCGGCGGCCGTCCGCATCACCGCATTGGCGACCGTTATCAGGACCTGAAGGAACTGGGCCATGACGCCGACAACCCTGCAGCTGTCTGAGCCTTACGGGGCTGTCACCTGCCAGCGGGCAGGGCCGGAGATAGGCAAAGGCGCGCCGGTGGTGCTGATCCACGGGGTCGGCATGCAATCGGCGGCCTGGGCGCCGCAGATCGAGGCGCTGGCGCAAACCCATCAGGTGATCGCGTTGGACATGCCCGGCCATGGCGGCAGCGCGCCGCTGGCTGATGGCGCTGAACTGCCGGATTATGTGGCCTGGCTGCACTCGGCTCTGCAGGCGATGGGCCTGGGGCCTGTGTCGCTGGCCGGCCACTCCATGGGGGCGCTTATTGCCGGCGGCTATGCGGTCTGCCAACCTGAAGGTACCGCCCGCGTGGCGCTGCTGAACGGTGTGTTCCGGCGCACGCCGGAGGCACGGGCTGCGGTTGAAGCCCGCGCCGCCGAAATCCGCGCCGGCAGTTTTGATCTGGAAACACCGCTGATCCGCTGGTTCGGCGATACTGCTGCGGACCAGGCTGCGCGGGCGCAGGTAGCTGAATGGCTGTCGGGCGTGAACCCTCAGGGCTACGCTGCCGCCTATACCGCCTTTGCCCAAGGTGACAGCACCTATGCCGACGGGTTCGGGGGCATCACTTGCCCGCTCTTGGCGCTGACCGGTGATGGTGATCCGAACTCAACCCCGGACATGGCGCAGGCCATGGCGGATGCCGCGTCGCAAGGTCAGGCGGTTGTCATCGAAGGCCATCGGCATATGGTCAACCTGACCGCCCCCGCCGCGGTCAACGCCGCCCTGCTGGACTGGCTGAACACTGAGAAGGAGCCGACATGAGCGACATCGACCCGCGCGCCTTGCGCAATGCCTTTGGCACCTTCATGACCGGAGTCACCGTGGTGACGGCGCAGGATCAGGGCGGCAATCCCATTGGTTTCACCGCCAATTCCTTTACCTCCGTCTCTTTGGATCCGCCTTTGGTGCTGGTGTGCCTGGCCAATTCCTCCAGCAACTACGCCGCGTTTGAGCAGGCGGACGGCTTTGCCATCAACGTGCTGGCCGAAGACCAGAAAGATGTCTCCAACACCTTTGCACGGCCTGTTGAGGACCGCTTTGCTGCTGTGGAATGGCGCAATGGGCCAGTGGGCAGCCCGGTGTTTGACGGTGTCTCGGCCTGGTTTGACTGTTCGATGCACAACCGTGTCCAGGCAGGCGACCACCTTATCCTGATCGGCAGGGTCGGGGCGTTTGAAACCTCGCCTGCACCGGGGTTGGGCTATGCCCGCGGCGCCTATGTGACAGCGGCGGCTGAGGCCGAGGCGCTGGCACAGGGCGCCAAGCTGATCGTCTCGGCCCTGATCGAACACGAGGGCAAGGTACTGCTGATGGGCAATGATCAGGGCAAGCTGGCCCTGCCGGAAACCCGCGTCGGCAAGGAGGGCGCCTCAGCCGCCTTGGCCCGGCTGATTGCCGAATCCGGCGTCGAGGCAGAGCCGGGGTTTATCTATTCTGTATTCGAAGACGAAGCGCGCGAACATCAGCACATCTCGTTTCTGTGCCAATCGGCCGGCGGCACACCGGCCAAGGGTGTTTTCACACCGCTGACCCAATCCACGCTGATGGACATCGCCGATGCGGCGGTCTGCGTCATGCTGGAACGGTTCGCCAGTGAAAGCCGGATGGGCAATTTCGGGGTGTATTATGGAAACCAGACCCGCGGCCAGGTCCGCGCGGTGGGGACAGGGGGCAGCGGCTCATGAAGTTTTCGCTTTTTGCGCATATGGAGCGGATTTCGGACGATCAGGACCAGAAACAGCTCTATGACGAGTTCATTCAGCTGTGCAAAATCGCCGATGACGGCGGCATGCACGCGGTTTGGACGGGTGAGCATCACGGGATGAATTTCACCATCGCGCCGAACCCGTTTCTGAACCTGGTGGATGTGGCGCGCCAGACCAAGAACGTGCGTCTGGGCACCGGCACGGTGATTGCGCCGTTCTGGCATCCGATCCGGCTGGCCGGTGAGGCGGCGATGACCGATATCATCACCAATGGCCGGTTGGATCTGGGCATCGCGCGCGGCGCCTATTCCTATGAATACGAACGGATGCTGCCCGGCATGGATGCTTGGGAGGCCGGCCAGCGGATGCGCGAGCTGATCCCGGCGGTGCAGGGGCTGTGGCAGGGCGATTACGCGCAGGAGGGCGAGTTTCATTCCTTCCCGAAAACCACGTCGTCGCCCAAGCCGTTGCAGGAAAACGGCCCGCCGATCTGGGTCGCGGCGCGCGATCCCAACAGCCATGAATTTGCCGTGGCCAATGGCTGCAACGTGCAGGTGACGCCGCTGTGGCAGGGCGACGGCGAGATCGCCGAGCTGATGGGCAAATTCAATGCGGCTTGCGCCAAGCACCCGGCGGTGCCGCGGCCCAGGATCATGCTGCTGCAGCACACTTATGTGGCCGAAAGTGCTGCGGATGTGAAACGCGGGGCAGAGGAGCTGAACCGGTTCTACAACTACTTCGGCGCCTGGTTCATGAACAAGCGGGACGTCTCACAGGGTCTGATTGATCCGTTGAGCGATGCGGAGATTGCCGCGCATCCGTTCTACTCGCCTGAGGCAATGGAGCGTGACCTGGTGATTGGCGAACCGGATGCGGTGATCGAGCGGCTGAGAAAGTATGAGGCCTTGGGCTATGATGAATATTCGTTCTGGATCGACAGCAGCATGAGTTTCGAGCGCAAGAAAGCCTCGCTTGAGCGGTTCATAGCCGAAGTCATGCCAGCGTTTCAGTAAGGGAGCCGGAGATGCAGACTTTCCAGCAGTATATCGGCGGCGCGTTTGAGGACGCAGATGCCACGTTCGACAGCCTCGATCCGGCCACTGGTGCCCCTTGGGCGCAAATGCCAAACGCCTCCGTCGCGGATGCGGACCGGGCAGTCTGCGCGGCAGAGGCTGCGTTCTTCTCCCCTGAATGGGGCGGGATGAGTGCCACCCAGCGCGGCAAGCTGCTGATGCGGCTAGCGGATCTGGTGGCGGAAAACGCACCAAAGCTGGCGGAGCTGGAGACTCGTGATACCGGCAAGATCATCCGCGAGACCTCGGCCCAGATTGCCTATGTGGCGGAATACTACCGCTATTACGCCGGGCTGGCGGATAAGATCGAAGGCGCGCATCTGCCGATCGACAAACCCGATATGGAGGTCTGGCTGCGGCGCGAGCCGGTTGGCGTGGTGGCCGCCATCGTGCCGTGGAATTCGCAGCTGTTCCTGTCGGCGGTCAAGATCGGCCCGGCGCTGGCGGCGGGCTGCACGGTGGTGCTGAAAGCCTCCGAGGAAGGCCCCGCGCCGATGCTGGAATTCGCCCGGATCTTTGATCAGGCGGGCTTCCCGCCCGGAGTCTTCAACGTGATCACCGGCGGGCCGGAGGCGGGTGCGGCGCTGACCAGCCACGCAAAAGTGGCCCATGTGGCGTTCACCGGCGGGCCGGAAACGGCGCGGCATATCGTGCGCAACTCGGCAGAAAACCTCGCCTCCACCTCGCTGGAGCTGGGCGGCAAGTCGCCGTTCATCGTGTTTGACGACGCCGATCTGGAAAGCGCGGTGAATGCGCAGGTCTCGGGCATCTTTGCCGCGACCGGGCAAAGCTGCGTCGCGGGGTCCCGGCTGGTGATCCAAAAGGGGATCAAGGATGCCTTTCTGGCCCGGCTGAAAGAAAAGGCCGAGGCGGTGGTGATCGGCGCGCCGGATGACATGGCGACCGAAGTCGGGCCGCTGTGTACCCTGAAACAGCGCGATCATGCGCTGCGGCTGATCGGGACCTCGGTTCAGGCGGGTGCCAAACTGATTACCGGCGGCACAGTGCCGGAGGGGGAGGGGTTCTATTTCCCGCCCACTATTCTGGATTGCTCCGAAGCGCCGGAGGCGCCCTGCCTGTCGAACGAATTCTTTGGCCCGGTCCTGTCGGTCGTCAGCTTCGAGACTGAGGCTGAGGCGCTGGAGATTGCCAACAGCACCGCCTTTGGGCTGGCGTCTGGAGTGTTCACCCGGAACCTCACCCGCGCGCACCGGATGATCCGGGGCATCCGGGCGGGCATTGTCTGGGTCAACACCTACCGCGCGGTCAGCCCGATTGCGCCCTTTGGCGGCCACGGCCTGTCCGGCCACGGCCGTGAGGGCGGGCTGCAGGCAGCGCTGGATTACACCAAGGTCAAATCCGTCTGGCTGCGCACCAGCGACGAGCCGATCCCTGATCCCTTTGTGATGCGCTGACCCTTCCCGAGGCGTTTTATAGAACAAGGCATGCCCTTAGCCGTCCCGCCGTTCACCTGGCAGGGCGGTTTCCGGCTTGCTGCGCCTGTGGCCAAGTCAATCCTGCGTCAAACATCTGGCAGTGCCGGGTAAGGCGCGGATTATCATCATTGGCGGCGGCGCGATCGGGCTGGGGCTGGCCTATCACCTGGCCGTCCGGGCCGTCCGGGCCGTCCGCAAGTGGCCCGCAGGGGCCGCCGCGCTATGTGGTGGAAGGCTATGGGTTGTTCCCGTCCGCTGCGTCTCGTGCCCCGGGCGGGCGCTGCGCGTGGCGGGACCCTGCGGGGGCCGGCCTTTGGTGCCCGGCCTGATGAGGAGCGTTTCCCCATGATGACCAGTGCCCGGATTGTGATTGTGCTTGGCGGTACGGGGTTTCTCGGCCAGCGGGTAGCGCGCCGGCTGCAGGAGCACGGCTGCCAAGTCAGTACCGGCACACGGTCCCCCAAGGCGGCAGCAGCGCAGAGCGGCTTTGCCAGCAATGGCATCCGGCTGGTCAAAACGGATCTGGCAGACCCGGACGGATTAGCACAGGCTCTGTCGGGCTTTGGGGCCGTGGTCAACTGCATCGGCTGCTACGCCGAGAGCCGCGGCCAGAGTTTCCAGGACATTCACGTCGAGGGCGCCCAAAGAATTGCCCGGATCGTGCGGCGGAACAACGGCCAGCGGCTGATCCATATTTCCGGGATCGGTGCCAGCCTGCATTCCCCATCAGCCTATGTGCGGAGCCGCGCCGAAGGCGAGGCGGCTGTCCGCAGTATCTGTCCCGGCGCCATCGTTTTGCGGCCCGGCGTGATGTTCAGCCGCAGCGGCGCCTTTTTCGGCGATCTGCAAAAAATCGTTGACCGCTTGCCGGTGATCCCGCTGTTCGGCACCGGGCGCACGCGGTTGCAGCCGGTCTGGGCGGGGGATGTGGCAGAAGCCGTCTGCCGGTTGCTCGACGCTCCGCACGCGCGCAGAAAAGTGTTTGAGCTGGGCGGGCCGGATATCCTCACCTACCGCGGCATCCTGCAGCGCCTGACGGCGCGTTGCGGCCGCCGCCGGTTGCTGCTGCCGGTGCCTTTTGCGCTGTGGCGGATGGCGGCGGCGGTGCTTTGGGTGATGCGCAATCCGCCGCTGACCCAGGCGCAGGTCGCCTTGATGCGGCAGGACAATACCGCCGGTGAGGCGATGGCAGGCTTTGCTGATCTGGGTATCACGCCGCATTCAGCCATCGCCATGGGGCTGCTTTGAACAGCGCTGCAAACCCCGCACCAGGCATCAGTCCCGATGCGGGGAAAAGGTCAGGTGAAACTGACGCCGTTAAGGTTCATCGGCAGTTCCGTCACCTGCGGGCCATGGGCTGCAATGGCATTGGCCAGCGCCGGCGCGGCGGGCGGCGTGCCGGGTTCGCCCACCCCGGTGGGGGCTTCGGCGGAGGGCAGGATATGCACCTCGATGGCGGCAATGTCACCGATCCGCAGCGGCTCGTAATCGGGGAAATTGGATTGATCCACCGCGCCGTCTGTCAGGGTGATTTCATCCCGCATCGCATGGCCCAGGCCATAGCCGATGCCGCCCTCCATCTGCGCGATGATCACATCCGGGTTGACCGCGATACCGCAATCCACCGCACAGGTGACTTTTTCGATCTGCACGCCGTCCGCTGCATTGCCGGAGATTTCCACCACCTCGGCCACATAGCTGCCAAAGCTTTTGTGGACGGCGATGCCCTGGCTGCGGCCCTCGGGCGCGCTGCCCCAGCGGCCCTTCTCGGCAGCCAGTTTCAAAACCCCTGCCAGACGCTGCTGATCGGCGCCGCCGCCCTCCAGCAGTGCCAGCCGGAACGCCACCGGATCGCGGCCCGCGGCGCGGGCGGCTGCGTCCATCATGGTTTCCATCACATAGGCGGTGTGGGTGTGCCCGACCGAGCGCCACCACAAAACCGTGGTGGCCTTGGCCGTGTCAGTGAGACCGACGAACTGGCCGGGAATCCGGTAGGGGCTGTCCGCCACACCTTCGACCGAGCTGTGATCAACGCCGTCATGCACCGTGAAGGCCTCGAACGGGGTGCCCTTCATGATCGACTGGGCCGCCACCCGGTGGTCCCAGCCGGTGATGCTGCCATCGCCGTTCAGCCCCACGCGCACCCGGTGTGCTACGGCAGGGCGGTAATAGCCGCCGGTGATGTCATCCTCGCGCGACCAGACCAGTTTCACCGGGCGGGTCCGGTCGGTCAGGACAAAGGCCAATGCAGCTTCCACCTGGTAATCCGCCGTCGGCGTGGCGCGGCGGCCAAAGGAGCCGCCGGCAAACATCGTGTTGATGCGGATTTTCTCCATCGGCAGCTGGAAGATTTCCGCCATTGCCATATGCGGGCCGGTTGGCATCTGGGCGCCGTCATGCAGGGTGACGCCGCCGTCCGCGTCAGCCTCGATGGTGCAGGTCAGCGGCTCCATCGGCGCATGCGCCAGCAACGGGAAATAGAAAGTGTGATCCACCACCTTTTCAGCCCCGTCGATCAGCGCTGCGGTGGCGGATTGGTCAGCACCGTTGGCATTAAACTGCGGCGCCGCGTTCACTGCGGCCAGCAGCTCCTTGCGGATCTGGTCCGAGCTGCGGCTTTCGGCGGCGGAGAAATCCCACTCCACGCTGATCGCTTCACGCGCCTGAAACGCGCCCCAGGTGTCTTCGGCATAGACCGCAAGACCCGCCTTGTTGGGCAGGATGGCAGCGCGGATGTAACCTTTGACCGCCTTGGCATCGCCATCGTCAAAACCGGTTGCCAAACCGCCCATGCGCGGGCTGCGGGCAATCACCACAACCATCTGTCCTGGCAGATGTAGGTCCATCGCATATTTCGCGGTGCCATTGGTTTTGGGCAGGGAATCCTTGCGCTTTACTGCAGCATTGCCGATCAGGCGGAATTCGCTGGGATCTTTCAGACGCGGCTCTGCCGGGGCCTCCATCTGCGCGGCGGCGGCAACAAATTCCGCCAGCGGCGCCTCCTGGCCTGCGCCCTTGATGATGCCGTCTTCGATGGTCAGCGCGGCGGGGTCGGCGCCCCAGTCCTTGGCCGCCGCAGAGATCAGCATCTCCCGCGCCGCAGCCCCGGCCTGACGGTATTGCATAAACGAGTTCGCCATCGCGGTTGAGCCGCCGGTGCCCTGGAACTGCCCGAACATCAGGTTGTTGTAGCGCGACGGATCGGAGGGCGCGAATTCGTAACGGATGTCTTCGATCGAAACACCCAGCTCTTCGGCGATCAGGGTGGTCAGGCCGGTGGCCGGTCCCTGGCCTTTTTCGAAATGCTTGACGATGGCGGTGACGGTGCCGTCAGCGTCGATTTTCACGAACGGGTTCAGCTGTGCCGGAGCAGAACCGGCTGCCAGCACGCCATCGGCGCGGGCGCCCACATAGAGAACCGTGGCGGCGGCGGCGGCGCTTTTCAGAAAACCGCGGCGGGAGGTGTTCAGGGTCATATCAGGCCTCCATCATGTCGGATGCGCGCAGGATCGCGGCGCGGATGCGCTGGTAGGTGGCGCAGCGGCAGGCGTTGCCGTTCATGTAATCGTCGATCTCTTCCACGGTCGGCTTGGGGTTTTCGGTCAGCAAGCCCACGGCAGACATGATCTGGCCCGACTGGCAATAACCGCATTGCACCACATCCAGCTCGACCCAGGCGGCCTGCACTGCTTGCGAGACCTTGGTCTCCAGCCCTTCGATGGTGGTGATTTCAGCGCCTTCCACGTCCTCGACATAAGTCTGGCAGGACCGTACCGGTTCACCGTCCAGATGCACGGTGCAAGCGCCGCAAGACGCGACACCGCAGCCGAATTTGGTGCCGGTCAGCTTCAGCTCATCCCGGATCACCCACAGCAGCGGGGTTCCCGGCTCGGCCTCGACCTGATGTGTTTGACCGTTGAGTTTCAATGTTGTTGTCATGGCTGCGGGGCCTCCCCTTGGCTGAAATAGACCGCCCGGTGCGGACCGGGCACTGACAGGCTGTTCTGTTCTTGCTACCGGCAAGGTAGGGCGGGTAAGGCGGATCGCCGTGCCTGATCCTCCGGATGATCTGCCTGATCCTCCGGCGCGCCGGGATTTGCGGTTTTTTCCTTGCGGCACGCCACCTATATTCAGCACCAAGAGGAGACACGCCCATGGTGCCGCAGGATCTGATAACCGACGTGGCTGAGTTTGTCCGCCAAACCGGCGGGCTAGAGACCGGCAGCGAAACTGGGGTCGATGGGTTTTACGCGCTGTGCTGCGAGAACCCGACCCGGTTTGAGGCGATCATCTATGAGCCGATCATGTGCCTGGTCCTGCAAGGCGCCAAGGAGGCACAGCTGGAGGACCGCAGTGTCCGCTACGGCGCAGGCATGTCGCTGATTGTCAGCCATGCCTTGCCGGTGAATGCTGGGGTGACTGATGCGACGCCGGACCAGCCCTATGTCTCTCTGGCGCTGCGGCTTGATCTGGCCACGGCGCGCAGCCTCTATGACGAGATCGGCGTGGCGGACGGGCAGGAAAAGGCGGCGCATTCGATGAGCGTGGCAGACAGCGATGCAGCGCTGATTGATGCGGTCGGGCGGTTGTTCCGCCTGTCGCAGAACCCGGTCGAGGTCCAGGCGCTGGCGCCCCTGGTGCTGCGGGAGATCCATTTCCGCCTGCTGCGCGCCCAGCATGGCGGCATGCTGCGGCAGCTGCTGCTGCATGAAAGTCCGGCCAGCCGGATTTCCAAGGCAATTGCGATGCTGCGGGACCGGTACAAGGCGCCCTTGCCGGTGGCGGATCTGGCCGCCGCGGCGGGGATGAGCCAGTCCAGCTTTCATGAGCATTTCAAATCCCTGACCTCGACAACGCCGTTGCAGTACCAAAAGGAGCTGCGCCTGATGGAGGCCCGCCGCCTGCTGATCAGCGGCGGCACCTCGGTGGCGGCGGCGGCTTATGATGTGGGCTATGAAAGCGCGACCCAGTTCAGCCGGGAATATGCCCGCAAATTCGGGGTGCCGCCGCGGGATGAAAAACGGGTGCCGGCTGCTGTGTCCTAGCGTCCCCTGCCGTTATCGCCGGATGCCACCCAAGGCCGTTCCTGAACCCGCGCCTCGCGCAGGGTCCGGCCATAAAGCCCGCTGTACGACCGCCCCAATGAGGACGCCGAGGAAAACCCGCAGCGCAGCGCGATTTGCTCCAGGCTCAGATGGGTTTCCTCGGAGAGGTAACGGGCGTGCTGCAGCCGCAGCATCTTGTAGTATTTGCCCGGTGTCATGCCCAATTCGCGCTGAAAGGCGCGGGCCAGGGTGCGTTCGGACAGCGATACACGCTTTGCCAGCTCGGCAGTATTCAAAGGCGCCTCGATCGTCTCTGCCATCAGGTTTGCAGCTTTCAGCACCTTGGGCGAGCCCTTCTGCTCCAATCGGGCGGCGCCGCGGTTCAGTTCCGACTGGCGTGAGGGGTCATAGACAAACATGGTCGAGGCGCCAAAGGCTGCGGCGGATCCATAGAGGTCCTGAATGAGGCTCAGCATCAAATCCAGCGCGGTGCTGGCACCGCCGCAGGTGAGGAACGGGCCGGAACGCACAAACCGCGCGGTAGAGACTTCGGTCTTGGGAAAGGCCTCGGCAAAAGCGTCCAGCTCCTGCCAATGGATCGTGCAGTATGGCCGTTCAGCAGCCCCGCTGCGGCCAGCAGCCAGGCGGCGGTGTCCAGCGCCAGAACCAGCTTTGCCTGCCGGGCGGCGGTTCTGAGTTTTGCCAGCAGCGCCGGGCTGAGCTGCCCGCGCACGCGGTAACCCGCAACCAGCACCAGGGTGCGGTTGCCCGCGTGTTCGTCAAAACCGCCGTCCGGCGTGATTTGCAGCCCGCTGGAACTGCGCACAGGCGCCCCCGTCCAGAGTGGTGACCCGCCAGCCCGCTGTCTCCTGACCTGCGTTCATCCGCACATCACGCAGGGGTTCCATAGCGCTGGCCAGCACCATGTTCGAAAACCCGTCGAACAGCAGAAATTCAAAGATCGGCGGCGGATTTGGCGGCATCTGTATGTTATCTGACCAAAACTGTATAGGCGTCGCGTCATGTCCTGCGCTATTGACGCGGAAAGTCAAGCTTCTTGACGATCCGACGATGACCTGACGACCGCTCTCTAACCACGAATGATGCCATGACAACCGCTCCGCTTCTTTGGCAGCCGGATCTTTCGGCGCGCCGCAAACCTCTGCTGCTGTGTGATTTCATGACGCAGGCTGCGAAAACCGCAGGCCGGGCGCTGGATAGCTTCGCGGATCTGCACGCCTGGTCGGTTGCCCGGCCACAGGAATTCTGGCCGCTGGCCTGGGACTTCTGCGGGCTGGAAGGGGACAAGGGGACGGTGCCGCTGGTGGCGCATGCCGATCCGATGCAGGTGCGGTTCTTTCCCGAGGCGCGGCTGAACATCGCGGACAGCTTCCTGAAGAACGCCGACGGCCGCGAGGCGATTGTCTTCATCGGCGAAGACGGGTGCCGCATCACCTGGAGCCGGGCGGAGCTGAAGCGCGAGGTTGAACAGCTCGCCGCTGCACTGCGCGCCGCCGGGATCACCGCAGGCGACCATGTTGCGGGTTACGTGCCGAACATGCCGCAGACTGTGGCGGCGATGCTGGCCACGGCGTCTTTGGGCGCGGTCTGGTCCTCATGTGCGCCGGAAAGCGGGCCGGATGTGGTGGTGGACCGGCTTGGCCAGATCGCGCCCAAGCTGATGTTTGCCGCCGACGGCTATTTCTACAATGGCAAGACCTTCGAGACCCGCGATGCGATTACCGAGGTTGCGTCCCGGGTGCCGTCGATCGAGCAGATCGTGATCTGGCCCTATGCGGACGGGGCCGCGGATCTGCCAGAGGGCATGACCGCTATGAGGCGTTCAAACAGGTGGACGCCCCGGCGCTGGCGTGCCGTCCCATGGGCTTTCGCGATCCGCTCTATGTGATGTTCTCCTCCGGCACCACGGGCAAGCCGAAATGCATCGAGCATTCGGGCGGCGGCACCCTGTTGCGGATGCTGGTAGAGCAGCAGCTGCATTGCGACCTGCGCCCGGGCGACCGGATGTTTTATTACACCCACCTGCAACTGGATGATGTGGAACTGGCAGGTGGCGGCGCTGGCGTCGGAGGCCGTGATCGTGCTGTTTGACGGCAACCCGATGTATCCGGGCGTGCGCCGGCTGTTCGACGTCGTGGAGGCCGAGAAAGTTACCCATTTTGGCATTTCTGCCAAATACATAGATGCCTCGCTGAAACGCCGGAACCGGCCGGTGGACAGCCACAATCTGAATGATCTGCGGGTGGTTCTGTCGACCGGTTCGCCGCTGTCGCCCGAAGGTTTTGCCCATGTCTATGCGGACTGGAAGGCGGATGTGCAGCTGGCCTCGATCTGCGGCGGCACCGACATTCTGGGCTGCTTCATTGGCGGCTGCCCGCTGCTGCCGGTGCATCAGGGCGAGATCCAGGCGCCGATGCTGGGGCTGGATATTGCGACGCTGAACGACGCAGGCGCGCCTGTGGAGAATGTGGCGGGCGAGCTGGTTTGCCGCAACGCGCATCCGTCGATGCCGACCTGCTTCCTGAATGATCCCGGTAATGCGCGCTATCGCGCCAGTTACTATGAGACCTATCCGGATATCTGGCGGCAGGGTGATTTCACCATCCGCACCGGGCACGGCGGTTTTGTGGTGCTGGGCCGTTCGGACGCGACCCTGAACCCCGGCGGCGTGCGGATCGGCACGGCGGAGATCTATCGTCAG
>NZ_CP083546.1:0-70000 GCF_025144145.1 Leisingera sp. M658 | reverse complement strand
AAGATAGAACAGCGGTTCAACTTGGAAGCCTTTCACTAGCATTACATAGTGCAGCGCCCCTAGAAGACCTGCCGCATAGGTCAGCCTGTGCAACCGCAACCAGGAACGCCCCAGCCGCCGGACAGAGAAATTGTTGGAGGTCAAAGCCAGCGGCAGCATCAGGACAAAGCCCGCCATACCGATGGTGATATACGGACGCTTGGCAATATCAGCGAGGATCTGGCCAAGGATCTGGACATCCAGCACCAGCCAGACCAGCAAATGGCAAGACACATAGAAGAAGCACAGCAGGCCGATCGACCGGCGGAACTTCATCAGGTTCAATCCCAGCAGCCGGCGCATCGGGGAAATGGAAAGTGTCAGAACCATCAGCTGCAGCGCCAGTTCGCCATATTCATGCTCCAGCGCCTTGATCGGCTCTACCCCCAGGCCGCCAGTGAGGCCGAGGTAAAAGAGCCAGATCGCAGGCAGTGCCCCGAGCAGATAAACTGCCCAGACTGGAAAGCGGCGGAAAAACTGGTTTACCGTGTCCATCAGGCGGCTCCGGTCAGAAGTGCCGGGCAAGGTCCATCCCGTCATACAGGGCGGCCACTTCGTTCCCGTAGCCATTGAACATCAGCGTCGGCTGGCGCTTGGCGAACAGCCCACCGCCGATGCGGCGCTCGCTGGCCTGGCTCCAACGCGGATGCGAGACATCGGGGTTCACATTACTATAGAAGCCGTATTCCCGGCCATTGGCCATATTCCAGCTGGTCGGCGGCTCCTGATCCGTCAGGGTGATGCGCACGACGGACTTGATCGACTTGAAACCGTACTTCCATGGAACCACCAGCCGCAGCGGTGCGCCGTTCTGGCTGGGCAGCGGTTTACCGAAGATACCTGTTGCCATCATCGTCAGCGGGTTCATCGCCTCATCCAGGCGCAGCCCTTCACGATAAGGCCAGTCCAGCACCTTATAGGCGGTGCCCGGCATTTCAGACGACCGGTACAGCGTCTCAAATGCAACGTATTTGGCGCCGTCTTGCACGCCTGCAAAATTCAGCAAATCGGCAAGTTCGAATCCTTGCCAGGGCACCACCATGGACCAGGCCTCGACACAGCGGAAACGGTAGATACGCTCTTCCAGTGTCATTTCGCCCAGGATCTGCTCAAAGGAATAATCACCCGGCTTGTCCACCAAACCGTCAATCTTGACGCTCCAGGGCGTGGTTGTCATCCGGTCCGCGTATTTGGACGGGTCGCCTTTGCCGGTGCCGAATTCATAGAAGTTGCAGTAGTTGGTCACCTCTTCCCAAGTATTGGGCTCCAACGCCTCCTCCGCACGCACGCCGGTGCCCAGCGCCGCGGCCAGCCCGCTGCCTGCCAGCCCCGCCATGATCTGGCGGCGATTCCAGAACGCAGCCTCCGGGGTTGCATCTGCAAGGGTCAAATCATTGGTCCAGCGGCGCGCCATCTGCGTCTCCTGAGTTTACTGCTCCCTTTCAGGTAACGGTCCCGTGCGCAAAACCCAAAACATATCCTGTAACGACTGCGCGAGAGAACTGTAACGTTGCACAGCCTTCTTCATTCCGCGTAAACAAAAGAGGCTTTCAGCGGCGCGGCGCCTGAACCGGCTATGCGGAAACTTTCCGGTGGCGGTTGCCCCCATCTCATGCAAAAAATGTAATATGTTAGCGCACGGCCCTGCAGGGCAGCACGCGCGGATCAGCAATCACCAGGGAGATGCCCGATGAAGATGTATGCAGTTGCAGCCGCCCTTGCCCTCAGCACCGGCACGGCTGCGGCGCAGGACATGGTGAGCTACACCACCCCCCTGCCCTTTGATGACGTAACCTTCGGGCTTGAAAGCGCCATCACCAACCGGGGCCTGCGGATCGACCACATCAGCCATGTGGGCGACATGCTGGAACGCACCCGCGCCGATGTCGGCTCGGATATTATGCTGTTTGAACATGCGCAGGTCTTTTCTTTCTGCTCCGCCAAACTGTCGCGCCAGGTGATGGAGGCCAACCCGATGAACATCACCTTCTGCCCTTATGACATATTCGTGGCCCAGCCTCCTGGCGCAGAAGACGTCACCATCGGCTTTCGCGCCTTCCCCGAGGGCGAGATGCAGGTGATCCACGATCTGCTGGACGGCATCGTGCAGGAGGCGATCGAGGAGTAGGCTCCGGAGTACCCTTGGCCGGAAAATTCCCCGCTGCACTGCCTGCGCGTTTTCACTATGCTGACCGGAAACTGAAATTCCGGCACGGGCAGACCATGATGAAATCCCTTTTTGCTTACCTGATGATGCTGGCAGCCGCCACGCTGGCTGGCTGCGCCACCGGCCCCGCGGCGACCAAGAACGATGTCCAAGAACTCTCGCTGGCCCTGCAAACCCTAGATCCGAAAGTGGACCCGGTTGAGGCTCGCCGTGCGGCCGAGATCGCCTACAGCTACTCCGCCAGGCTGGCCGAGCAGTATAATGTCACCACCTCGCCGATCCTGCACAACACGATGGTGAACACCGGGGTCAAGGACCGCGGCCTTTGCGTGCATTATGCCGAGGACATGCAGGCGCGGCTTAGCCAGGAGAACTTCCAAACGCTCACGATGCTGCGCGCCATTGCCGAACCTAAAAACGATTTCCGCATCGACCACAGCACTGCGGTGATCGCCGCCAAAGGCGACGGAATAAATGAGGGCATCGTGCTTGACCCCTGGCGCTATGGCGGCAAGCTGTTCTGGTCCGCCACTGCCGAAGACGGACGCTACAATTGGGAACCCCGCCTGCAAGTCCTGCGCCGCAAATATGAACGGCGGGTGGCCAAGGACGCGGTAGCACAGTGAGGCTGCATCCCTGGGACTACGGGTCAGCTGCGGCAATAGCCGCCCGGAACTGACCCGGGGTCTTTCCGAACTGCTTTTTAAATGCGCTGATAAAGTGGGACGTGCTGTCATAGCCGACGGCCAGCCCGATGCCGGTGACCGCCTCTCCGGTGTTTTCCAGCAACCCCTTGGCCTGATCCAGCTTGCGTTGCTTGCGCCATTGCGCTGGCGACGCACCAAAAATACGCCGGAACTCCCGGTTGAATGTCGGAACAGAGCGGCCGGACAATGCTGCAAGGTCACCAGTGTGCAAATCGTGATCCTGAAACGCCCTGGCCACATAAGCGGCTGTCCGCGGCTTTGACGGCGCCCTGTCGGTCACACTTTATTATGATGAGGAAACACGCGGCCTGCTGATTGTTGAGGAATGGCTCTCAAAACAGCACCACGCCGCCTATATCCAGGCCATTACCGAAAACGGTGTCCTCGCCAGCCTGGCCGCCTTCATGACCGCGCCGCCAGAGGTTCGTTACTACAAAAGGCTGGCGATCTGATGGCAAGCTGTTCCAAAGGCCTTTTGCGCCGCACGGCCCTTAGCTGCACAGCCGCTGCCGCCGCGGCGACTTGGTTTTCGCCGGCGATTGCTGCGACGGCACCCACGGAGATCCGTTTCCATACCGTGAGGCTCCGCAAGTCCGGCACGCGTGACTACCTTTTGGGCATGCGCCGCAACCGGTCTTCAATCAGCCAACTGGTACTGGAAGGCGAGGACTATTGCCTGATCCTGGCGGGGGAGCGCACCCGGACGGGCGCACGCCGACAGGAGCTGTAAGGCGCTCCCATTCATGACAAAGGCCCGCCATCGCTGGCGGGCCCTCTTTATTACTTCCCCTTAATGCACAACCGCATCGTCGGGCCTGGGCCGCTCTGACGTCCCCAGCCGGCCGCCGATGATCAACCCCTCGCTGCCAGCCGAGACCGGAACGGTGTCGCCGTCCTTGATCTCGCCACCCAGCAGGGCCTCGGCGAGCGGGTTTTGCAGGGCGCGCTGGATCACCCGCTTCAGGGGACGGGCGCCGAACACCGGGTCATAGCCTTCATCCGCCAGCCAGGTCTTGGCCGCCTCGTCCAGCTCCAGCGCGATCTTGCGCGCCGCCAGCCGCTTCAGCAGCCGCGCCAGCTGGATTTCGACAATGCCGTCCATATCCGCCCGCGCCAAACGGTCAAAGATGATGGTCTCATCCAGACGGTTCAGGAATTCAGGCCGGAAATGCGCCTTGACCGCATCCATCACGTCGCGCCGCGCATCCGAGGCATCCGCGCCCTCGGGCAGCTGGCTAAGCGCCTGCGCGCCCAGGTTCGAGGTCAGGATGATCAGCGTCTGCTTGAAGTCCACGGTGCGGCCCTGACCATCGGTCAGCATGCCGTCGTCCAGCACCTGCAGCAGCACGTTGAACACATCCGGATGCGCCTTTTCGACCTCGTCAAACAGCACCACCTGATAGGGGCGGCGGCGCACGGCCTCTGTCAGCATTCCGCCTTCGTCATAGCCGACATAGCCCGGAGGCGCACCGATCAGCCGGGCGACCGAGTGTTTCTCCATGAACTCGGACATGTCGACGCGGACCATCGCGTGCTCGTCGTCGAACAGGAAACCGGCAACCGCCTTGGTCAGTTCGGTCTTGCCAACACCGGTCGGCCCGAGGAACAGGAACGACCCCAGCGGCCGGTTCTCATCGTTCAGGCCTGCACGTGCCCGGCGTACAGCATTGGCCACTGCGGTCACCGCAGTGTTTTGGCCGATCACCCGGCGGTGCAGATCATCTTCCATGCGCAGCAGCTTCTCACGCTCGCCCTCCAGCATTTTGGAGGTCGGAATACCGGTCCAACGCTCCACAACAGCCGCGATCTGCTCCGGCCGCACGGCCTCTTCGACCATCAGGCCCTTTTCTTCACGGCTCTCGGCATCGGACAGCTGTTTTTCCAGCCCCGGAATGACGCCATAAGACAGCTCTCCCGCCTTGGCGAGGTTGCCCTCCCGCTTGGCTATGTCCAGGTCGGCGCGGGCACGGTCCAGCTGCTCTTTCAGGTCGCGGGCCCCTGCCAGCTTGTCCCGTTCCGACTGCCACTGAGCGGTCATCTCGGCTGACTGCTCCTGCAGGTCCGACAGTTCCTTCTGCAGCGTCGTTAGCCGGTCCTTTGAGGCTGCGTCGTCCTCAAGCTTCAGCGCCTCTTCCTCAATCTGCATCTGCAGGATCTGCCGGTCCAGCGCATCCAATTCCTCGGGCTTGGAATCCACCTGCATGCGCAGGCGGCTGGCGGCCTCGTCCATCAGGTCGATGGCCTTATCCGGCAAAAAGCGGTCGGTGATATAGCGGTTCGACAGTGTCGCCGCTGCGACCAGCGCCGCATCGGCAATCCGCACACCGTGGTGCAGTTCATACTTCTCCTTGATGCCGCGCAGGATAGAAACAGTGTCTTCCACCGTCGGCTCGGTTACCATCACCGGCTGGAACCGGCGGGCCAGCGCCGCGTCCTTCTCCACATACTTGCGGTATTCATCCAGCGTGGTCGCGCCGACACAATGCAGCTCGCCGCGCGCCAGCGCCGGCTTGATCAGGTTGGCGGCATCCATCGCGCCGTCGGATTTGCCGGCGCCGACCAGCGTGTGCATCTCGTCGATGAACAGAATGATCTCACCGGCGGCTTCGGTCACTTCGGTCAGCACCGCCTTCAGGCGCTCCTCAAACTCGCCGCGGTACTTCGCACCGGCAATCAGCGCGCCCATATCCAGCGACAGCAGCTTCTTGTCACGCAAGGACTCCGGCACATCGCCATTGATGATGCGCAGCGCCATGCCCTCGGCAATCGCGGTCTTACCGACGCCCGGCTCACCGATCAGCACCGGATTGTTCTTGGTCCGGCGCGACAGCACCTGCATCGAACGGCGGATTTCCTCATCCCGCCCGATGATCGGGTCGATCTTTCCTTCCCGCGCCGCCTCGGTCAGGTCACGGGCGTATTTCTTCAGCGCATCATAGCCTTCCTCAGCGGTGGCTGAGTCAGCGGTGCGTCCCTTGCGGATTTCATTGATCGCCTCATTCAGCTTCTGCGCAGAGACAGCACCGGCTTCCAGGGCGTCCTTCGCCTTGGACTTCACCATGCACAGCGCCATCAGCAGGCGTTCAACCGGCACAAAGCTGTCGCCTGCCTTCTCGGCAATCCTGGCAGCCTCGTCCAACACCTTGGCAGTCTGGCCGTCCAAATAGATCTGCGCCGCGTCTCCGCTCACCTTCGCCTGCTTGGCAACAGCAGCCTCGACAGCCTCAACCACGCGCGCCGGAGCGCCGCCCGCGCGGGAGATCAGGTTGCCCGCCAGCCCCTGATCATCATCCATCAATGCTTTCAGAATGTGCTCTGGCACCAGCCGCTGATGCCCTTCGCGCATCGCAATCGTCTGCGCCGCCTGCACGAATCCGCGTGCACGCTCAGTGAACTTGTTCAAGTCCATCTTGCTCTCCTTTATCAAGCGCCCGATGTTTGGCAGCGCCCGCCCTGCGGCACGCCCCTGTCCGGGCCTCAAGGTTCAATGTGGGAAGCAAACCAGCCGCTTCAAGATCAGTAAACACCGAAAAGATGAGCAAATCCCTGACCTGCGTCAACTTCCCCGGCGCCACAGGAGTGACCGCGCCGCGCGCCAGTGCGGCGCCGGGCCCAAAACTGTATTCTGCCCCCGCATGGGGGCAGCTTCAGTTGCGGGAGCCCCGTCTGCACCTTGCCCAACCGAAGCCCCTTGCGTATGAAACGCCAGTTTCCAGCCAAACCCGCCTGCCAAATGAGGACCCACCATGACCCAAGCCCCGCGCGCCGACGACCGTCTGATTGTTGCCATGGATGTCCCCAACGCGCTGAATGGCCTGAAGCTGGCCGAACAGCTGGGAGATGCGGTCTCCTTCTACAAGATCGGCCTAGGCATGCTGACCGGAGGCGGTCTGGCGCTGGCAAATGAGCTGAAGCAGGAGCACGGCAAGCGTATCTTCCTCGACATGAAGCTGTTCGACATCGGCGCCACCGTGGAAAATGCGGTGCGCGGTCTGGCCCAGTTCAATCTCGATTTCCTCACCGTTCATGGCGACCCTTACGTTGTGCAGGCGGCCAAGGAAGGCGCTGCCGGCAAGGACCTCAAGATCCTTGCCGTCACCATCCTCACCTCACTGGACCGCCAGGACTTGGACGGTGCTCTGATCAAAGAGGGTGCGGTGCAGGATCTGGTACTGGAACGCGCAGGCAACGCCTTTGCCGCCGGCGCCGACGGGGTGATCGCCAGCCCGCAGGAAGCGGCCTTGATCCGCGCCCTGCCCGAAGCCGAAGGCAAGCTGATCGTCACCCCCGGCGTCCGCCCCGCCGGTGCCGACCTCGGCGACCAAAAACGGGTCGCGACACCTGCGAGCGCTATTGTTGACGGTGCTGACCATATCGTTGTTGGCCGTCCGATCTGGCAGGCAAACAGCCCCCGCGCCGCAGCCGAAGCCATCCTGGCTGAGCTGGCCGGCGTGCAGGATTAATACCGAACATCCACAGGCTGCCTGCGCTGCAAACGCTTCCCGTGCCTTCATGCCTAAAAATTAGGCGGGAATAAATCTTTTGCGCCATGCACAATCCGCCAGTGGGAGCCATGGTTCAAAAGTATAGTGACGCCACGTCAAGCAATTCTTTTCACTGATAAATCCGCCGGGAGCGGCAGAATCTGCGCCAAATTGCCCTGTGCCTTCAAAAGCACACCACGCAGCCCCGCAAACTCTGCCCGCTGCCGCGGACTTTGCGAATTACCGCCGACTGAGCGAGTCTAGGACTTGAGACACTCCCCAGACGGGCTTTTCTTCCTGAGACCCGTCACCTCCCCCCGCTAATTAGCGGGGGATCTTTCTTTCAGCCCCATGCAAACCGCCCGCTCCGCAAGGCAGTGCCTTAGTCGTCCGGCAAGATGCGGCACCGCCAACGAGTGCGCGCTTTAGGTATTCCGCGGCATAATCGCCCCTCCCTGCCCCTCCTCTCCGAATTTCACCTGTCTGGCGGCAGCATTAGGCCAACTTCTTCCCGGGTCTCCCGCAGCGCGCAGGCTTCGGGACTTTTGCCGCCTTCGCGCCCGTCGCCCGGCAGGTCCCAAAACCCGGGGTATGGGGTATCCCGCTTGTCGTCCCGCTGGATCCCCAGCAATTCTTGCCCCAGAAAAAGAGCCGGCTTTGCACCTGAAAAATCTTCGTCTGCTCGTGCCATGATCTGTCACTTGGACACGGGCCGCGTTAAAGACAAGGCCTCCGCCGCAAGCTATACTAGCCCGTCCCTTGATCCAGCAGAATCCTTGCCCGCCATGCATGCCCTGTGCCGAGACTGCCTGAGCCAGATTGCCCCTGCCCGGCGCTGTC
This sequence comes from Leisingera sp. M658, assembly GCF_025144145.1. Lineage (NCBI taxonomy): Bacteria > Pseudomonadati > Pseudomonadota > Alphaproteobacteria > Rhodobacterales > Roseobacteraceae > Leisingera > Leisingera sp. M658. The sequence goes on along the minus strand of NZ_CP083546.1, from coordinate 61,763 downwards.
CGCATTGCGGCAGCCCGCGGATCAAGACGCATGCAGAGCTGTTTTCCCTCACCATCGCCCATATGGACTGCGATGCCTTTTATGCCAGCGTCGAAAAGCGCGACAATCCAGAACTGGCCGCCAAGCCGGTGATCATCGGGGGCGGCAAACGCGGTGTGGTGTCCACCGCCTGTTACGTCGCCCGCATCCGCGGAGTGCGCTCGGCCATGCCAACGTTCCAGGCCTTGAAACTCTGCCCCGATGCAGTGTTCATCAAACCGCGGATGAGCGTCTACGTCGAGGTCAGCCGCGAAATCCGCAAGTTGATGAACGAGCTCACCCCTGAGGTGGAGCCGCTGTCGCTGGATGAAGCCTTCATGGACCTCAGCGGCACCGAAAAACTGCATGGTGCGCCGCCCGCCGTGATGCTGGCCCGGCTGGTCAAACGGATGAAGGACGAATTGGGCGTCACCGGTTCCATCGGCCTGTCGCATAATAAGTTCTTGGCCAAAGTTGCATCCGACCTCGACAAACCGCGCGGGTTCTCGGTGATTGGCAAGGCAGAAACCGCTGATTTCCTACGCGAAAAACCGGTGCGGCTGATCTGGGGCATTGGCCCCGCTGCCCAGGCAAGTCTGGAAAAGGCGGGCATCCGCACATTCTCGGACCTTTTGCGTTGGGACCGCGAGGCCCTGCACAGCCGCTTCGGCTCGATGGGGGACCGGCTCTGGCACCTGGCCCGCGGCCAGGACCGGCGCCGGGTTTCGGCCAATGCCCCCGTCAAATCGATTTCCAAGGAAACCACGTTTTTTGAAGACACCGCCAGCATAGACATTCTGGATGGTCATCTGTGGCGGCTTGCAGAACAGGTTTCCGACCGCGCCAAGGCGCGGGAGCTTGCAGGCCGGGTTGTCACACTCAAACTGAAACGCGCCAATCATTCCGCATTGACCCGGCGGGTGACACTGCACAGTCCCACCCAGATCGCCGACCGCATTTACCGCACCGCACGCAACCTTTTGGACCAGGCGGGCAACCAAGGGCCCTACCGGCTGCTGGGCTGCGGCATCTCTGATCTCGTGCCCGAGTCGCAAGCCGACGAAACCGGCGACCTGCTGGATCCGCAGGCCGGCAAGCGGGCCGAGGCAGAACGCGCCACCGACGCCATCCGCAAGCGATTTGGAGATAGTGCGATTCTGAAAGGCCGCGCGCTGCGCTGAGCCGCGCAGGCGTTTTCTTCTTACTCCGCCGCCAGCGGCAGTTCCTCACGCCCAATCGCCGCAATCTCGGCAATCACTTGGCGCAACAGCTGCTGCAGCGGTTCAAAGTTCCCGTTGGGACGGATTTTAGCTTCATCCATATACAGTGCCCGGTCTATTTCGATCTGAACCGCGTGCTGCCGCCGCGATGGGCGGCCATAGGTCTGGGCGATATAGGCCCCGGCAAACGGCGTATTGCGGGCGACGTTCAGCCCGGCCGCTGCAAAGGCAGCCTCGATCCGGTCCACAACGCTGCTATCGGCTGCGGCGCCGAAGCGGTCGCCCAGTACCACCTCGGGTTTGCCGCCTTTGCAGGGAACCATGGTGTCGATCGCCTCATGCGGCATCGAATGGCAATCGACCAGGATCGCTTGGCCGAAATGCTGATGCGCCTGCTCCAGAAGCCCCTTCAGCGCCTGGTGGTAGGGGTGCCAGCAGCATCTGATCCGCTGCTCAGCTTCCGCCGCCGGCAGTTTGCCGCGGTAAATGGCACGGCCATTGGCCACCACCCGGGGAATCACCCCAAGGCCCGAAGCCACCCGCGGGTTCTGCCCGCGCCGCTGCACCCCTTCGATCACCGCCGGATCCAGCTCATCCGGAGACCGGTTCAGATCCAGATAGGCACGCGGCTTGACTGCCATCAGCAGCGGCGATCCAAATTCTGGCGCGGCCTGGAAGAGCCGGTCAACAAAGGCGTCCTCCGAGCTGCGGATCTCTCTCCGTCCCAGAATCGACTGGGCAAGAAAGGAATCGGAATAGTCCGTGCCGCTGTGCGGAGAGGCAAAAACCACGGCGGACGCCAGTTTCTGCGGTGAAATCACGGAAAACGCTGTATCAGGCATCCTTGCTCCGGTGCTTCTTGTGCAAGAAACAGCATATCGCGGAAATTTCTGCGGTCAAAAGCTCTTGCACCCCTGAGCGACTCTATTTATAGACCCCCTCACCGGCGCGGCATCCCGCGCCCCTTTCACTTCTAAGGGGCAGGACGGCGCGCAGGCCAGAGTGGGCGATTAGCTCAGCGGTAGAGCACTTCGTTGACATCGAAGGGGTCACAAGTTCGATCCTTGTATCGCCCACCATTCATTCACGGCTTCGGCTCCGGCCAGGCCACCCGCTAACCCAGGCGCTGGTTCGCGCCGCAGACAAGGAGAGAGACCATGAAGGTCAAGAACTCGCTCCGTTCGCTGAAGAACCGGCACCGCGATTGCCGGGTTGTGCGCCGCAAGGGCCGCGTTTACGTGATCAACAAGACCCAGCGCAAGTTCAAAGCGCGCCAGGGCTAAGATCCGATACAGCGACACGCAGAAAACCGCATCACCTGATGCGGTTTTTTTGCGTTTGGCAGCTGCGGTTTCCGGAAAAGACACAGGCAAACGCTCCCGCGCCCGCAGATCCCCCGGCCAAAACCGGGCGAGTCTTCGCGGCCTTGGGCGTGGCACCGTGCATGGCGCGGTGCCACGCCCAACCGGTGCGGGCTTTGCCAAAAGTCCGGCGACAGGCGGGAGCGCGCCCCGGCATTTGCCCCTCCTCTTTAGCTCCTGCCGCCTGCTCTCAGTTGCCGTCAGCCCAGGCCGGGAACTCACCAAGTATTTCAGTCAGAAATTCGTTGCATCTTCTGTCAATTGCTTTAATTGACTATTTCAGTCAGAATAAAAGCCACAGAAGAACGGGACATACAATGCTGAAAGCCACCACCGTACTGGCCGGCGCCCTGACCGCTGCCATTGCCACCTCAGCTGCCGCCGAAGGCGAGCTGAACATCTATTCGTCGCGCCACTATGACACCGACGAACAGCTCTATTCGGAATTCGAAGCGGCCACCGGCATCACCATCAACCGCATCGAAGGCAACGCGGACGAGCTGATCGCCCGGATGAACGCCGAAGGTGAGAATTCCCCTGCCGACATCCTGATCACCGTCGACACCTCGCGTCTGACCCGCGCCAAGGACGCCGGTGTGCTGCAAAGCATCGACAGCGATGTACTGGAAGCCCGCGTGCCCGCCTATCTGCAGGATGAGGACAATCAGTGGTTCGGCTTCAGCCAACGCTCACGGATCATCTTCTATGACAAGGATGAAGTGGCCAACCCGCCGCTCACCTATCTGGATCTGGCAGACCCCGCATACAAAGGCCAGGTCTGCATCCGCTCTTCCAAGAACACTTACAACCAGACCCTTTTGGCCTCGATCGTGACTCACCACGGCACCGAAAAAGCCCGGGAATGGGCTGAGGGCGTCGTCGCCAACATGGCCCGCGACCCGCAGGGCGGCGACACTGACCAGATGCGCGGCATCATCTCAGGCGAATGCGATATCGCGGTGGCCAACACCTACTACTTCGCACGTTCGATCCGCAAAAACGTCAAGGGCATCTCGGACGGCCGCGATCAGATCGGCTGGCTGTTTCCCTCGCAGAACACAGAAGGCGCGCATATGAACCTCTCGGGCGGCGGTGTGGCAGCCCATGCGCCGAACAAGGAAAACGCCATCCAGTTCCTGGAATATCTCGCCGGTGATTCCGCCCAAGCGTATTTCTCGGCCGGGAATGACGAATACCCGGCGGTGCCCGGTGTCGGTCTGGCCCCCTCGATCGCAGCGCTTGGCCACTTCAAGCCGGATGACGTGAGCCTTTCGGACGTTGCAAAGAATCTTCCCGAAGCACAGAAGATCTTCAACAACGCTGGCTGGAAGTAAGTCCAGCCGTCAGCCAACACGTAAAAAGCGCGGCTTGGGCCGCGCTTTTTTTACAGCTGCTGGTTCCACAGAAACACAGGCACGTCCCCTGACGAAAGATTGAAGCTGACAGAGCTTTTGCTAGACCCGTTCGGGCCACCGGCCTATAGATTCCCGCATCTTGAATTTCGGGGGGAATCATGCAGTCGAGAGCTTTCCGCGCTCTGGAGGAACAGAGCGTATGAACCGGTTGCCGGTAACGATAATCAGCGGCTATCTGGGCGCTGGCAAGACCACGTTAATCAACCGCCTTTTAGCCGAAGATCACGGATTGAAACTGACCGTGATCGTGAATGATTTTGGTGCAATCAACATTGATGACGCCCTGATCCAGGACACTTCTGGCGGCACGATTGCTCTCACCAATGGCTGTGCCTGCTGCACCATGGGCGATGACTTGTCTCTCGCGTTGCGCGAAATCCTGAACCGGCCAGGCCGTCCGGATCATCTGGTCATCGAGGCCAGCGGCATTTCCGACCCGGTCGCCATCGCCAATTCGGTTCTGAATGAACGAGGGCTGAGTTATGGCGGCATCGTCACTCTGGTGGATGCAGAAAATGCCGGAACCCTGCTGAACGACCCGCTGGTTGCACCGCAGGCGGAGCAGCAAATCCGCGCCGCTGATCTGGTGATCGTCTCCAAATGCGATGGCATGAACCAGACGGTCTCCGCCTTGCTGGCGAAGGCCGGCGCCCGCACTCCTACCGTGCTGAATGGGTCGCCCGTGGCCGAACTGCTGTTCGACGTGGTGCCGCTGCCCAAGGGCGCCGCTGTTGCCGCACATCCCGCCTATACCACCTGGCAGCACCGCAGCAACGATGTTCTGGACCGCCGTGCCCTGGGAAACAAGCTGGCGGCCCGGCCTGCGGGGCTTTACCGGATGAAAGGCTTTGTGCTGACCTCCGGCGGCGCATATGAGCTGCATGTCGTAGGCCGCCATGTTGAAGCCAAACGCTGTGAGGCTGAGGAAACCGTGCTGGTGGGCTTGGGTCCGGCAAACCGGATTTCCCGCGATGAGATTGAAGCCTGGTGGGCAGCCTAAGCTGCACCCGGGCTAAGAAAATTCAAATTTTCTTGGCAAGAATTTTTCAAAATTCTTGCACCTAGCGCCGCCGGCCCACCTGACGGCAGATCAGTATCACCGGCAGCAGCCCCACCGCCATGATCACCAGCGAAGGCACTGCGGCGCCCTCCAGCCGCTCATCCGCCGCCAGCCGGTGCGCCTGCACCGCCAGCGTGTCGAAATTGAACGGCCGCATTATCAGCGTCGCGGGCAGCTCTTTCATCACATCGACAAACACAATCAGCAGCGCAGTCAGCAGGCTGGGCGTCAGGATCGGCAGATGCACCCGGCGCAGCATCCCAAGCGGCCCCTGCCCCAAGGAGCGCGCCGCCGCATCCATGTTGGAATGCATAGTGGCCTGACCGCCCTCATAAGCGCCAAGCGCGGCGGCCATGAACCGCACGCCGTAAGCCGCGACCAGCAGCCAGATCGATCCTGTCACCAGCAGCCCGGTGCGGATGCCGAAACTCTCCCGCATCCAAGCATCCAGCGCGTTGTCAAAGGCGGCAAATGGCACGATCAGCCCCACCGCGATCACCCCGCCTGGCACCGCATAGCCCAGCCGCGCAAAATAGGCCGCGGTTGAGGACACCTGCCCTGGCCGCAGCCGCTGGTAAAAGCCAAGGCACACTGCGGCTGCCACGGTCAGAACTGCAGCAATTGCCGCCAAAGTGATCGAGTTGGCAGTAAAATCGATATAGCGCCGGCTGAACAGGTTCTGCTCAGACTCAAAACTCATCAGGAACAGCACCGCCACAGGCAGCAAAAATCCCAGCACCACCGGCACCGCGCAGAAGAAGGCCGCGACCGCTGCCTGGAGCCCCTTCAGCTCGGCCGGCGGCATCTGGTTATGATGCTTGCCCGCGTGATGATACTTCGCCCGCCCCCGTGTCGCCCGCTCCGCTACGGCGAGCGTCAGAGCAAAGCCCAACAGGCACAGAGCCAGCTGCGCCGCGCCGCCCCGGTCGCCCAGCGAAAACCAGCTGGTGTAAATCCCGGTGGCAAATGTCTGCACGCCAAAATAGGAGACCGTGCCGAAATCCGCGATGGTCTCCATCACCGCCAGCAGCACGCCCGAGGCGATTGCCGGCCGCGCCATCGGCAGGCTGACCATCCAGAATGCCTGCCAGGCGTTCTTGCCCAACGCCCGTGCCGCCAGAAAAGCGCCCGCGCTCTGCTGCAGAAACGCCGCCCGCGCCAGCAGGTAAACATAAGGGTAAAGCACCAGAACCAGCATCGCCGCTGCCCCGCCTGTAGAGCGGATCTCAGGGAACCAGTAGTCCCGCGGCCCCCAGCCGGTCACATCCCGCAGCGTGGCCTGCACGAAACCGGGGTGGTCCAGAATATGGGTATAGGCATAGGCCAGAACATAGGCCGGAAACGCCAGCGGCAGGACCAGAGCGATTTCCAGAAACCGTGCGCCGGGAAAGCGCGTCATGGTCACCAGCCAGGCAGCACCGGTGCCGATTGCAAATGTGCCAAGCGCGACCAGCGCGACCAGTGCCAGTGTCGTCAGCGAATATCCTGGCAGCACCGTGGCCGCCAGATGGCTGATCGTCTCCGTCCCGCCGAATGCCGCTGCCAGCGCCACCGCCAGCATCGGCAGCACGCAAGACAGGGCCACTGCCCAGGCCAGAACGGCAAAAACACCACCGCGGCTCCTTCCACCGCTGCGGCGCCCGTTGAGGGCATACTTTATAGGGTCATTCGCGGCAGTCATTTTACGGCAGTCACAGGTCCGGCTGATGTTTCGCGTTGCCCTATTACGACTATTCCAGTCAGAAATTCCAGCCAGAAAGCACTGCTTGCGCTCTGCCTGCCTGCTGAACAGAAAACGGGCGCCTGTTGCCGGCGCCCGTGCCTCTTGGATCCAGCGAAGAAATCAGTCGTAAGTCCGCTGATCCTCGATCACCAGCCCATCCTTGGGCAATGCGTCCGGTGCCACAACCTCGACCTTGCCCTTGAGCTTCAGCACCTCGATCACCGAGCGGGCATAGGCTGCCTCGTCGCCGCCCTGCGCCTCAATCTGCACGGTCATTGCATCCATCTCGCCATCGCGGCTGGCAACCACACGCGCCTTGACGATCTCGTCATGTTTGTCGACCAGCGCCGCCACCTGCTCGGGCCGCACAAACATGCCTTTGATCTTGGTGGTCTGATCCGCCCGGCCCATCCAGCCCTTGATCCGCAAATTGGTGCGGCCGCAGGGCGAAACGCCCGGCATCACTGCCGACAGATCGCCGGTGGCAAAACGGATCAGCGGATAATCCGGGTTCAGCGTTGTCACCACAACCTCACCCACCTCACCTGGTGCCACCGGATTGCCGGTGCCGGGGGTGACAATCTCGACGATCACATGCTCGTCGACGATCATCCCTTCCATAGCCGGGCTTTCATAGGCGATATTGCCCAGATCAGCGGTGGCGTAGCACTGCAGGCAGGAAATCCCGCGATCGGCATACTCCTGACGCAGGGAAGGAAACAGCGCGCCGCCGCCCACCGCCGCCTTGGTAAAGGCCAGCTCCACACCCATGGCGCCGGCCTTGTCCAGGATCACCTTCAGGTAATCCGGCGTGCCGGCATAAGAGGTGGCACCGACATCACGCGCAGCCGTCACCTGCAGCTCTGTCTGGCCGGTGCCGGCAGGCAACACCGCCGCGCCCACCGCCCGCGCACCGTTTTCAAAGATCATGCCCGCAGGTGTCAGATGGTAGCCGAAACAGTTCTGCACCACATCGCCCCGGCCGATCCCGGCAGCGTTCAGAAACCGCCCCATCCGCCACCAGTCGCCATCCACCCCGCCCGGCTCATAGATCGGGCCGGGGCTTTGGAAAACATGGGCAAAGCCGGTCGCAGGCTTCACGGTGAAACCGCCAAAGGGCGGGTTCCCGGCCTGCGCCCGGCTCAGCTCCGACTTACGCAGCACCGGCAGCGCCGCCAAGGCCTCCGCCGAGACCACCGCCGCCGGATCCACACCGTCCAGCAATTCCGCATATCCGGAGGCAGACTGTGCACGGGCGATCTGCTCCGGCAAGGCCTTGGCAAGATCTGCGGCGCGTTCATCGGCGCTGCGGGTCTCAAGCGTGTCAAAATAGGTCATCACGTCATCTCCCCGCATCAGCTCAGCCACCTCTTGCGGCGCCGGTAAGACCGCACGTCGCGAAAGCTCTTGCGCCCTTCATCGGACATCCCGAGGTAGAATTCCTTTACATCCGGGTTCTCCCGCAGCTCAGCCGCAGGCCCGTCCATCACCACACGGCCCGACTCCAGGATATAACCGTAATGTGCATAGCGCAGGGCCACGTTGGTGTTCTGCTCGGCCAAAAGGAAGGTCACCCCTTCCTTCTCGTTGATCGACTTCACGATCTCGAAAATCTGCTCCACCAGCTGCGGCGCCAGCCCCATCGAGGGCTCGTCCAGCAGGATCGTCTCTGGCCGGGACATCAGCGCACGGCCCATCGCCACCATCTGCTGCTCGCCGCCCGAGGTATAGCCGGCCTGGCTTTTGCGGCGCTCCTTCAGACGCGGGAAATAGTGATAGACCATCTCCAGATCGTCCTGAATCTTGGCACTGCTGTCCGAACGGGTATACGCACCGGTCAGCAGGTTTTCCTCCACCGTCAAATGCTCAAAACAATGGCGGCCTTCCATCACCTGAATGACGCCCTTCTTCACCAGCTCGGCCGGGTCCTGCTCATGGACATGCGCGCCGCGGTACTTGATCGAGCCTTTGGTGACCTCGCCGCGTTCCGAATGCAGCAGGTTCGAGATCGCCTTCAGCGTGGTGGTCTTGCCAGCCCCGTTGCCGCCCAGCAGCGCGGTTATGCCGCCCTTGGGGACATTCAGGCTGACGCCCTTCAGAACGAGGATCACGTGATTGTAGATCACCTCGATATTGTTGACCTCCAGCAGGGTCTCGGCCTGCACATCAGAGGTGTCGGCGGCGGTATTCGCTGCATCCAGCATCAAAGCGTGTCCTCATGACTGTCCCGGACCTGAACCGGAACCCTGTTGAGTGGCGCGGCAGCTCTCTGCCGCGCCGGTTGTTTCCGGCCCCGCCAAGGCAGGGGCCGGCCAAAGCCCTTACTTGCAGCGGGACTCAATGTTGTTTTCAGCAGCATAGGCGCCCGAATCTTCTTCGATCAGCTTACCGATCACTTCGGTATCGGACGGTTTGAAGTCCGAAATCAGCGACCAGGTTTTGCTCTCTGCATCCCACTGGGTCACACCCACCAGGCCAGGGCCGCCGTGGTTGTCGCAGGAAACATTGAAGCTCGGGCCAAAGTTCGGCATCCCCAGTGCAGCCATTTTGGCTTCGTCGATAACCAGCGCTTCCATGCCGTCCCGCATCATCGCAGCGTCGATATCCCCGGTGCCGTGGATCTCCTGCGCGGTTTTAGCGGCCTCGGCTGCCAGCATCGCCGCGTACATGCCGCGGTTATACAGCACATTGCCCACCTGATCGCCGGCACCTGCGGCCTTGCCCGCGTCCACGACATACTTCTGGATATCGTCAAACACCGGGAAGTCACGGCCGACGTTGTGGAAGGTCACCGCCTTGTAGCCGTCCGCCTTGTCACCTGCCGGCATCACGTCATGTTCGGCACCAGACCACCACACACCGATGAAGTTCTCCATCGGGAAACGGATGTTGGCAGCTTCCTGAATTGCCACCTGGTTCATCACGCCCCAGCCCCACATCACGACATTGTCGGGACGCTCGCGGCGGATCTGCAGCCACTGCGACTTCTGCTCCTGGCCCGGATGGTCCACCGGCAGGGCGATCAGCTCGAAACCGTGTTTCTTGGACAGCTCCTCCAGGGTGCGGATCGGCTCCTTGCCATAGGCAGAGTTATGATAGATCAGCGCGATCTTCTTGCCGTTGATGTCGCCGCCGTTGGCTTCGAGCAGGTAGTTCACAACGCCCGAGGCACCGTTCCAGTAGTTGGCCGGATAGTTGAACACATGGCTGAACACTTCGCCGTTCGCCGCCGAGGTGCGGCCATAGCCCATGGTGTGCAGCGGGATGTTATCTGCGGTCACCTTGGGGATCAGCTGATAGGTGATGCCGGTGGACAACGGCTGATAGATCAGCGCGCCCTGACCCTTGGTCGACTCGTAGCATTCCACACCTTTCTCGGTGTTATAGCCGGTCTCGCATTCGATCACCTTGGCCGGAACACCGCCGATGCCGCCATCGCGCTCGTTCAGCAGGGTGAAATAGTCGTTATAGCCGTCCGAGAACGGAATGCCGCCGGCCGCATAAGGCCCGGTGCGGTAGCTGAGGTCCGGGAATACCAGGTCCGCCATTGCCGGCCCGGCTGCCATCGCGGCGCCCAGCGCCAGTGTGGTCAGTGTCTTTTTCATCGGCTTAAATCCTCCCTATGGTCTTATCCGATTGTTTCTTAAAACGGGGGTGGTCTTGCTTTTCTCCCCGCCGGTTTCCAGGCCGTGCCCGCATCAGTGCGGGAAGGGCCACAGTCTCAGTTTTTCCTTGGCGACGCGCCACAGCTGCGCCATGCCGTGCGGCTCGGCGATCAGGAACACCACAATCAGCGCCCCCACGATCACCAGCTGGAAATGCGCCACGATGTCAGTCGGCCAGCCCAGAAGATCGACGCCCACCACTTTCAGCACCACCGGCAAGAGCACCAGAAAGGCCGCGCCGGCAAAGGAGCCGAAGATCGACCCCAGCCCGCCCAGGATCACCATGAACAGCACCAGGAACGACTTGTTGATGCCAAAGGCCTCGCCGACCTCGACCGCACCCAGGTAGACCGCAAAGAACAGCGCGCCGGAAATCCCGATGAAAAAGCCGGACACGGCAAATGCTGTGAGTTTGGCCTTGAGCGGGTTCACCCCGATGATTTCAGCCGCGATATCCATGTCGCGGATCGCCATCCAGCTGCGGCCCACGGTACCGCGGGTCAGGTTGCGGGCCACCAGCGCGCAGAACGTCAGGAAAATCAGGCAGAACAGATAGGTGGCCCAGGCCGGCGCATTGGGGCCGGTGATCAGGATGCCAAAGGTATCGCGCTCCGGTGCGTTGATCTGGCCCGAAGCCGAATAGTTGTAGAACCACGGCACCCGGTTGAACAGCCACACCAGGAAGAACTGCGCCGCCAGCGTCGCCACCGCCAGATAGAAGCCCTTGATGCGCAGCGAGGGCAGGCCGAAGGCCATGCAGACCACCGCGGTGATGCCGCCCGCCAGGATCACATGGATGAACATGCTGACCTCGGGAAAGGCCGTCATCAGTTTGTAGCAGGCATAGGCCCCCACCGCCATGAACCCGCCGGTGCCCAGGGACACCTGCCCGCAGTATCCGACAAGAATGTTCAGCCCGATCGCCGCAATTGAATAGATCAGGAACGGCAGCAGGATCGCATTGGCCCAGTAATCGTTAACCAGGAAGGGGATGATGCCAAAGGCCACCGCCAGTACCACATAATAGCGGACGCGGTCGAACTTGATCGGGAAGGTCTGGCTGTCATCGGCATAGGAGGTTTTGAAGTCTCCGGCTTCACGGTAGAACATGTCTCAGATGCTCCCTTTCTGTTGCAAACAGGGCCCGGTCCGGGTGTTTGTCTTGAATGTTTCAGCAGCGGCAATCATTCGATCTGCCCCCATTGCGCCTGTGCCGCGTCGCGCTGCGCGCGGGTTATCCGGTTTGACGGTTTGGCATAGCCGCTGCGCTCGCTGCCGCGCACCAGACGCAGATATGCAATGATGCCGGTAATCAGTCCTGAGGCTGCCAGCAGCGACGCGGTGACAATCTGGGTTTCGGTGAACCCTTCCGCGGTCAGCGCCAGATAGCCGAACGCCCAAAAGCCCGCCCAGGCAATCACGTTGATGACGGCAATCGCCTTGGTCATGCCGCACCGCCGGCGTTAACCAATTTGTCAGAAATCCGTGCATGGCCACATTTTGCCCATTTCTTTCTGCCACCCTGTTCTTGGGTAAAGTGAGTGGGATCAATGACCGCGATTTTTGAGGAAATCCGGCGGCTGGAGGCCGCGCGGAAGAAGGGTGACATTTCAGCAGCCGAATTTGCAGAGGCCAAGGGCCGCCTGCTGGCAACGGTGGAAGACGCAACAGTGCTGCCGCCGTTCGAATTCGAGCCGCCGCGCCGGGAGGCACGCAGGGAAACCTGCGGGACCGCACCCGGCCCTTGGGGGCTGATGCTGATGGGGCTTGCCGGGGCCGGGCTGCTAACGCTCCTAGCCGGGCAGCTGATCGGCGATCTGACCATAGCCTTCACGCTGGTCGCCACGGTATTCGCCGCCATTGTCATCGCCGCATTCCGCAAGCTGGAAAGCTGAACAGGCCGGGAGCAGGTCATATGAGCGTCAGACCCGTTCAATGATCTTCTCCCCGAACAGACCCTGCGGACGGAACACCAGGAACAGCAGTGCCAGCACATAAGCAAACCAGTTCTCGGTGGCGCCGCCAACCATCGGACCGATGGCAAACTCGAACAGTTTCTCGCCCACACCGATGATCAGCCCGCCGACAATGGCGCCGGGGATCGAGGTGAAGCCGCCCAGCATCAGCACCGGCAGCGCCTTCAGCGCGATCAGCGACAGCGAGAACTGCACACCGGACTTGGTGCCCCAGACGATGCCCGCGACCAGCGCCACAAACCCTGCGACAGACCAGACCAGCACCCAGATGAAGTTCAGCGAGATGCCGACCGACAGCGCCGCCTGATGGTCATCCGCCACCGCGCGCATCGCCCGGCCCTGCTTGGTGTATTGGGCAAAGCAGACCAGCCCGGCCACCAGCAGCGCCGCAATCACCGTCGCCACAATATCCAGATTGTCGATAAAGAAGCCGTAGCCGAAGATGTTAAAGGTGGTCTCGTCGATCCACAGGTTGATGCCCTGCGGCAGGCCCACATCCAGCGTCTTGATCTCGGACCCCCACATCAGGTCGGCAACGCCTTCCAGGAAATAGGCAAGACCAATAGTGGCCATGAACAGGATGATCGGCTCCTGCCCTACCAGATGTTTCATCACCAGCACCTGCACCAGCCAGGCCAGCAGCACCATCACCCCGACAGTCAGGGCAATTGCCAGCACGCCTGGAACGTTCCAGCCGAAATGGGTGATATGGCCGCCAAAGACCGCATTTATGATATGCGCAAAGGGAACCTGCCCCTGCATGATCCCCACCAGCGTCATTGCGGCAAACAGCGCCATCACGCCTTGGGCATAGTTGAAAATGCCGGAAGCCTTATAAATCAGCACAAAGCCCAGCGCGACCAGCGCATACAGAACGCCTGCCATCAGGCCGTTCAGCGTCACTTCCATCGCAAAGACGAGTTGTTCGGGCATTAGAGGCTCTCCACGGAATTCTGCACTGCGGCGGTGCTCAGGGGCTGTACAGGGGATGTACGGGTGTCACCCCGCCGGGGCTGGGTGTTGCTGCATTGCAACTCAGTCATGGCTGACCCCCAGATATGCGTCGATCACATCCTGGTTGTTGCGCACCTCATCCGGGGTGCCGTCACCGATTTTCTTGCCGTAATCCATCACCACGACGCGGTCCGACAGATCCATCACCACGCCCATGTCGTGCTCGATCAGGGCGATGGTGGTGCCGAATTCATCGTTCACATCCAGGATAAAGCGGGACATGTCCTCCTTCTCCTCGACGTTCATGCCGGCCATCGGTTCGTCCAGCAGCAATAGCTTTGGTTCGGCAGCCAGGGCACGTGCCAATTCAACCCGTTTCTTCAGGCCATAAGGCAGCCGGGACACCGGGGTCTTGCGGATGTGCTGGATCTCCAGAAAGTCGATGATCCGCTCCACAACCTCGCGGTTCTCTGTCTCTTCCTTTTCCGCCTTGCCCTTCCACAGAGCCTGCGAAAACAAGCCTGTTTTCATATAGTTGAGACGGCCGGTCATGACGTTGTCCAACACGCTCATGCCTTCGAACAGCGCGATGTTCTGGAATGTGCGGGCGATGCCTTGGCGGGCCACCTCATAGGGGCGCATCTGCGGGCGCTTCTTGCCGTGAAACAGCACTTCGCCTTCCTGCGGCACATAGAAGCCTGAGATCACGTTCAGCATCGAGGATTTGCCAGCCCCGTTGGGGCCGATGATCGCGCGGATCTCGCCCTCGCGGATGTCAAAGGAGATATCCTTGATCGCCACCACACCGCCGAACCGCAGGGTGATGTTCTTCATCTCCATCACCACACCGCCGATGGTGCGGCCGTCGTCAGTCACAAAGCTTAAGGAATTGTCAAGCATAACAACGGCCTCCATTATTCTGCCACATAGAAATTTTAAGGTTTCCATGCGATACTTGAAAAAAACGAGCAGCAAGGAGACCAAAACAATGTTTGGCGAACTTGAACATTCCTGCCTTCTGAAGATGGCCGTAGAATGCAAGCAGATGGGCCTCAGCCAATCCGAAAGCCTGACCTCGATCATCGAGCAGACACACGGGTTCAGCTCTCCCTTCAAGATCCAGCAGGTGGTCAACACGGCCTTCAATCCCGGCCTCAATCCCGACTTGATCTGAGATCCGCCCGGCCTGCCCGGCACGGGGCAGATTTTTTTCCGGAAATACGTGCATCATTCCGCGGCCACCTTGTGAACCGCAGCCGGTTTCACGTCCGCATCGACAATAGTCAGCGTCGCGCTGATGGACCCTTTGCGGCCGTCTTCATAGGTCACTTCCGTTACGGTCGAGACCTGCTCCGAACCGTCGTACAGCGCGGTAATGATGTCGTCGAACTTCTCCTCAACGATGCGGCGGCGCACTTTGCGGGTGCGGGTCATTTCGCCGTCATCGGCGTCCAGTTCCTTGTGCAGCACCACAAAGCGGTGGACCTGGCAGCCCGACAGCATCGGGTCTTCCGCTACCGATCGATTCACCGCCGACACATGCCCGCGGAGTGACTCCAGAACCTGCGGATGTCCGGCCAGTTCCTGATAGGATGCATAGGCGATATTGTTGCGTTCTGCCCAGTTTCCTACAGCCGTCAGGTCAATATTGATGAAGGCCACACAGCGGTCCTTGCCATTGCCAAACAACACTGCTTCCAGAATGTCCGGGTAGAATTTCAGCTTGTTTTCTACATATTTGGGCGCAAACATCGCACCATCAGCCATCTTGCCCACGTCCTTGGCACGGTCGATGATCCGCAAGTGGCCGGAGCCTTCCTCAAAGAAACCGGCATCGCCAGTGGCCACCCAGCCCTCTGCGTCCTTGGTCGAGGCCGTGGACTCCGGATTGTTGAAATACTCCACAAACGTGCCCGGCGAGCGGTAGTAGATTTCACCGTTGTCGCCGATCTTGATCTCCACCTCCGGTGCAGGAACACCCACGGTATCGGCGCGAACCTCGCCATCCGGCTGCACGGTGATGAACACGGTGGCTTCGGTCTGGCCGTAAAGCTGTTTCAGGTTGATACCCAGAGAGCGGTAGAAATCAAAGATCTCCGGCCCGATTGCCTCCCCCGCGGTATACCCCACACGGATGCGGCCATAGCCAAGCGTATCCTTGAGCGGGCCGTAAACCAGCACATTGCCCAATGCGTATTTCAGCCGGTCCATCAGACCCACCGGCTTGCCGTCCAGAATGTCGCCTCCGACTTTCTTGGCATGGGCCAGAAAATGGTGGAACATCTTGCGCTTCAGGGCGCCCGCGTCCTCCATCCGGATCATCACATTGGTCAGCTGGCCCTCAAACACCCGCGGCGGTGCAAAGAAGTAAGTCGGACCGATCTCTCGCAGGTCGGTCATCATGGTATCGGCGCTTTCCGGGCAGTTCACGCAGAAACCGCACCAGTAGGCCTGACCGATTGAGAAGATAAAGTCGCCCACCCATGCCATCGGCAGGTAGGACAGGATGTTCTCACCCAAAGTCAAATGGTCGAACTCAGCCGAGTTCTTTGCGCTCTGGATCACATTCCGGTTCGACAGCACCACGCCCTTGGGCTTGCCGGTGGTGCCGGAGGTATAAAGCATTACGCAGGTGCTGTCGTAGGTCAGCTTGGCCTGGCGCGCCTGCAGCTCACCGGTCAGTTCGTCGCGCGCCGCGCGGCCCTGATCCTGGATATGGCTGAACTGGTGCAGCTGGGTATGTTCGTATTTCCGCATCCCGCGCGGGTCGAGATAGATCATATGCTCAAACTGATGCAGCTGATCCTGGATCTCGATCACCTTGTCGGCCTGCTCCTGATCGCCCACGATCACAAAGCGTGCGCCGCAATGGCCCAGCACATAGGCCATCTCTTCGGCCACCGCGTCCTGATAGAGCGGTACTGGCACGGCACCCACCGCCTGTGCAGCAACCATCGACCAGTAGAGATAAGGACGGTTGCGGCCGATAATAGCGACAAAATCGCCCTCATTCACGCCAAGGTTGATGAGGCCCAGCGCCAGCGCCTCGATTTCCTTTGCCGCCTCGGCCCAGGTCCAGCATTGCCAAATGCCGAATTCCTTTTCCCGGTAGGCCGGTGCATTAGCGAATTGCACCGCATTGCGTTGAAGCAGCGCCGGCAGGGATAACATCCCTTCGGCGCCCATCTGCATCTGAGCCAACTTTCTTTCCTCCCTTTCCGGCGTTGCTGCCGGACCTGACCGCTGCCCGCGGTTCTGGCCCCGAGTAGGGACGTGCAAAGAATAGCCCGTCAACTTTTTCCTGATGTTTTCCCAAATCTTACGAATTGTAACAAAGCTGTTCCCCTTGTTTTACGGGCTGTTACGCAAGCTGCCGAGCCACCGGGCACACAAAATCCTGCAGCCTTTGCAACGACACCGGGGCAAAGCGCGCGGGATGCGCACGAACTGGCCGGAATTCGAATCAAACGCAGCGGGCAGTCGTTTCAAGTTTCGCATCACTTGCACCATCTTCCGCTCACCGCGTCCGGCAACCCTAAGGAGATCGCCGGTCTGACGCCACGGCATGGCCTTCTCCCGCGGCTGAATGGCGATTTGCCCCGCACCCGCCGCGATGCTAGCCATGAAGCGGGGAGAACCATGAACCGAATAAGCAAGCCGCACGCCGCCATGACCACCGCCGGGCTGAACCTGATCGCCCAGGCGCTGTCGATCTATGACAACGATCTGCGCCTGGCGGTCTGCAACAGGCGTTTCCAAGAGATGTTCTCACTGCCTGATCATCTGGTGCAGCCGGGGGCGTCCTTTGCCGACACTATCCGCTTTCTTGCGGAGGCCGGTGAATACGCGCCGGAAACAGATGCCAAGGACATCGTGCAAAGCCGGGTTGCTCAGGCACTGGATTTTGTGCCGCATTACCTGGAGCGTGAACGGCCCAACGGGCAGATGATTTCGATCGAAGGCTCGCCATTGCCGCAGGGTGGCTGGGTCACTGTCTACACCGACATCACCCGTGCCAAACAGGCAGAACAGCTGTTGCGCGCGCGGTCTGCGGAACTGTCAGAAAAGCTGATCACCCATACCGAGGAATTATCCGCCGCCAACCGCCAGCTGGAAGCCACAAATACAGCCCTGGAAGAGACCAAGCGCCAGCTGACCGAGATCGAAGGCCGTACCCGGCTGACGACCGAGATGATGCCCGCCCATATCGCCCACGTCGATGCGGACGGCTATTACACCTATACCAACCGCCGCCTCAGCTCGGTGTTTCCCAGCCGCCCCTCCGATATCCTCGGCATGCATATTGCGGACGCGTTGGGAGAGACTGCCTTTGACCGGATTGAGCCGCATTTGCTGGCGGCCTACAAGGGCAGCAGCCCGGTATTCGAGTTCACTGAAAGCCACGGCAGCCGCCGCATCCGGGTGGCCTTTACCCCTGACCAGCACGGCGGCGTCTATATCCTGTCAATGGATGTGACTGAGGAAACCCAGGCCCGGGTTGCCCTGCAGCAGGCCCGCCGCCGCGAGATGGCGGCGCAGATGACCAGCGGCCTGGCACATGATTTCTCAAATCTCTTGACCATAATACTCGGCATGCAAAGCAAGCTGGAGAAAATGGGGCTGAGCAGCGAGGCAACCGAACTGGTCCAAGGCACGCTTTCGGCCGCCAAGCGCGGCGGCCGGCTGCTAAACCGGATAGCTGAAATGACAGGCCAGCGCACCTTGCGCCCGCAGGCGGCCGACATGCATGCGCTGCTGGGTGAATTGAAGATCCTCGCCTCTCCCTCTCTGCCGCAGGGAATTGGGCTAAGCATCCTTGATAACATGCCGGACGAGGTGCTGCTTTTGGACAGCGGCAAGCTGCAGGATGCGCTTTTGAACCTGATCCTGAACGCCCGCGACGCTTGCGGAACTTCGGGCCAGATAACTGTCAGCGCCCATGCGGTCGGGCAGACCTGGGTGGAAATCACGGTGACCGACAGCGGCCCCGGTTTCTCCCCCGAAGCGCTGGACAAGGCGTTGAACCCTTTCTTCACCACCAAAGGCAGCGAAGGCTCCGGTCTTGGCCTGCCAATGGTTTACGACATGGCCAAGCTGGCCGGCGGCGACATGCGGATCAGCAACACCCAAACCGGCGCTTCGGTGACCCTGCGGCTGCCCTACCGGCTGGCACCTGATGCCAAGGGCGGCATGGCCCTGCTGGTCGAGGACAGCCAAGAACTGCGCGCTGCTTTTCGCGATATGCTGATTGATCTTGGCTACTCGGTGATCGAAGCGGCCAGCGTGGACGAAGCCAGTGCGCTCACCGCCGACTTGCCAGACATCGCGCTGGTGCTCTCCGACATCAAACTGGAGGGGACTGCCACCGGCATCGACTTGGCCACCCGGCTTGACGGCTCAAACCTGCCTTGCATCCTGATGACGTCCCTTCCCGTCAGCGACCCGTTGTTCCGCAAGGCCTTGAAATGCGGGCCGGTTTTGCGCAAACCATTCACCACGCATCAACTGTCCGCGCTGATCAAACCGGAGCCCGCCGCATGACATCGCCCTTGGTCACCATCCTGGATGACGAGCCGGAAATCCGCCGGATCCTGACCAGCACACTGGAGGACGCAGGCTTCCGCACCCAAAGCTTCGCGCGCGCGCGCGAATTCGAGGCGGCTCTGAACCGGATGGCACCCGATGTCTGCCTGGTTGATCTGTCGCTGCCCGATACTGACGGGCTGGCGTTGGTGCACCGGCTTGCACTGGAACAAGGCGCGGCGGTCATCATCATCTCCGGCCGTGCCCAGGTGCAGGACCGGGTGACGGGGCTGGAGCTGGGAGCTGATGATTACATCACCAAACCGTTTGATCCGGCCGAAGTTGTCGCCCGGGTCCGCGCCCGCCTGCGCAGCGCCCCCCGCACAGCGGCCCCTGCCAGCGATACCGCCCGGTTCTCCGGCTGGACCGCGCATTTCGACCGCTATTTGCTGGAAGATGAAACAGGCAGCGAAACCCCGTTTTCCCATGCCGAGGGCGAAGTTCTGCGGTTGTTCCTCGACAGCCCCAAGCGGCTGATCTCCCGCGCCCAGATGCAAGAGGCGCTTGGCGGTGCGGCTGGAGAGAGCTTTGACCGGGCAATGGATGTGCGCGTCTCCCGCCTGCGCACTAAGTTGCGCGAAGACCCCAAGAATCCACGTCTGATCAAGACGATCTATGGCGCGGGCTACATCTTCTTGGGCGATGTCGACTGGGGCTGACCCTGTTCCGGGACAAAACCAATTTTCCCGCAGGACGCTCTTTCTTCCAGACAAGAAGAGCGAAAGAAACCGCAGCTGCAGTATTTTGCCGGCCTTGTCCATTCTGGCTCAGCTGGTGTTCGCCGCGGCGGCGCTGTCTTCCACGCTCTGAGGTCTCACTTTTGTCAGCGCAGCATAGAGATTCTTGCCGCGGCGAATCGCTTGGCATAGAATCAATCCATGGCCACCTGTCTGCTCTACCGCCAAGCCCCTTCGCGCCCGTCCCGGTTCTACCGGATTGAGCTGGCGATGAACCTGTTTTCCGAGGTCTCCGTGCTGCGCGAATGGGGCATAGCCGGCGGCAACGGGCAAAGCGTCATCAACATCTACGGTAATCTGCGCGAGGCTTCCCTGGCTGCCGACAGGCACCGCAACCGGATGCTCAAACGCGGCTACGGACGGGGCTGACCCCGCCGCGCCAGCGGCGCCCGGCCCAACTGTGAGAGGGCATCCTGCAGGATGTCCGGGAACAGGCGGGAGAACCCGCCTGCAATTCATCCCGCCAGCGCCCGGGCCGCGCAGTCCAGCACCTGCAGTCCCAGCACCAGATCTGCTTCCGCTGTATCTTCGTCAAAGGCATGGCTTATACCGCCGATCGAGGGCACAAACAGCATTGCCGCAGGCATCACCGTCGCAAGATTGGCCGCATCATGCAAAGCACCCGACGGCATCTTTTGCCACTTTCGTGGTGCCAACGCCTCTGCAGCGGCCCCCAACTCCGCCTGAAACCGCGCATCCATCGCCACCGGTTCTATGCCCATCACCGGGCCAAGCAGGGCTGTGACGCCGTGCCCCGCAGAAACGTCCTGCGCCGTCTCCTTGATGAGCGTTTCCATCCGTGCCAGCCGGCCGGCATCCGCATCGCGCCACTGCATCGAAAACTCCACGCGCCCGGGCACAACTGAGGACGCATTGGGATGCAGCGCCACATGGCCGATGGTCCAGACCGTGGCAGCCGTGACCACACCGGCAAACCGGCTGTTCAGCTCTGTATTAAAGGCCGATAGCGCCTGGAACGCATCCCGGCGCAGGTGCATCGGCGTGGTGCCCGCATGGTTCTGCCGCCCTTCGAACGTGATCCGCATGTCGCGGATGCCGACGATATCCGTCACGACGCCAAGCCCAAGTCCGGTCTCCTCCAGATAGGGCCCCTGTTCGATATGCATCTCCAGAAACCCGGTGAACCGGCCGTGCGGCAGGAAATCCCCGGCCAGATCCGCCATCCGCGCCCGCATGTCCGCAAGCGTGCTGCCGGCGGTGTCGGTGAGGCCGTCCGCATCCTCCAGCGCCAGCTTGCCGGTCCAGACATCCGAGCCGGTCAGCACCCCGAACCGCCCCTCCTCATCCTGAAAGCTGACGCAGGAGACAGGCGGCCCTCCGGCTTCTTTGGCCGCGCGGGCAATCTCCAGCCCGGCCACCACACCCAGCGCCCCGTCCAGCCAGCCGCCCTCGGGCTGGCTGTCACTGTGCGAGCCCACCAGCAGGCTGTTCTCTCCGGCCAGCCCGAACAAGTTGCCCAGGGGGTCAAAATGCGGCTCTAACCCGCATTCTTTCATCCGTTCGGCCAGCCATTTCCGCGCCGCGATATCTGCTTCTGAAAACGCCTGCCGCACCACTCCCTTGCCTGCACCCGAGGCACCAAAGCTGCGCAGTTTATGAAGGTCATCCAGAAAACGCTGAGGGTTAAGGGGCATCGCATATCTCCCAATTGACAGATGCACATTGCTCCAGATTTGCCCCTGCCCTCAATCAAATTGATCAAACCTGCACCCGGCCTGGTCTTCCCTCTGCCCTGAACCTCCCCTAAGACTTCCCCGGTAACAACGGAGCCGCCGCCCATGTCCCACATAACGCTGATCCGCCACGGCCAAGCCAACACCGGCGCCCGGGACGAGGCCAGCTATGACCGTCTCAGCGATCTGGGTCATCAGCAGGCGGCCTGGCTGGGGGACCATTTGCGCAGCACCGGCAGCCACCACCCGCGCGTCTACTGCGGGACCCTCAGGCGGCATATCGAAACCGCGGCCTCTATGGGCTTTGCCGATCCGGCGCAGGACGCGCGGTTGAACGAGATGGAGTATTTCACCCTCGCCGAGGCGATGCGCGATCAGCACGGCCTGCCAATCCCGGAAGAGCGCGAGGGCTTTGTCGATCATTTACCCAAGGTTTTCGCCGCTTGGGCCAAAGACGAAATCGCCGATCCCTACGAAAGCTGGGCCAGTTTCGAAACCCGCACCCAGGCCTGTCTGGAGGAAATCGCCGCAGGCGACGGCCCCGCAATGGTTGTCACCTCCGGCGGGCTGATCTCGATGGCCATGCGGCAAGCGATGGGGCTGGACTCCGCCGCCATGGCCCGGGTTACGCTGGCGATCATGAACACCTCGATGCATCGTCTGTTCCCCATCGGCGGCCACCTGAGCCCGGTTTTGTTCAACGCAGTGCCGCATCTGGAAGCGCCGGACCGGCATTTTGCCCAGACACATCTTTGAACGACCGAGAGGGAGGAAAAGACATGCAGCTTTATTACGCCCCCAACACGATCTCCGTGGCTGTGGCCATCGCGCTGGAAGAAACCGGGATGGAGTACGAGGCGGTGAAGATCGACTTTGCCGCCAAGGAACAAACCGGCCCGGCCTATGCCCAGATCAACCCCAAGGGCCGGGTGCCCGCACTGGCGGTTGAGGGCGGCATCCTGACCGAGACCGGCGCGCTGCTGGAATACATCGCTGATATGGCGCCCGAGGCCGGCTTGCGCCCTCAGGACCCGGTATTGCAGGCGCGGATGCGCGAGGTGATGTTCTACCTCGCTTCAACCATGCATGTGAACCATGCTCATATGCGGCGCGGCGCCCGCTGGGCCAGCAAGACCTCCAGCTACAAGGATATGCAGGTCAAGGTGCCGCAGACGATGACGGCCTCCTGCGAGTACATCAGCCAGGCCGGCCTGCGCGGACCTTTTGTGCTGGGCGATACGGTCAGCCTCGCCGATTGCTACCTCTATGTGATCTGCACCTGGCTGGCGGGTGACGGGGTGAAGGTGGACGGGTTCCCCAAAATCCAGACTTTCATGACGGCAATGGAGCAGCGCGAGTCGATCCGCGCAGTCTATGCCAAGGGAATGCTTTGAAGGACATGACGATGACGCATCTGTGGGTACGGGCCGAACAGCGCCCGAATGAGGAGCGGGTCGGCCTGACCCCCGAAGGCGCCAAGGCACTGCTGTCAGGCGGCATCAGGGTCACGGTTGAGGAAAGCTCGGTCAGGGCGCTGCCGCTGCAGGGTTACATTGATGCAGGCTGCGGCATTGCACCGGAAAACTCCTGGCCCCAGGCCCCCGCGGACGCGATCATCTTTGGCCTCAAGGAACTGCCCGAGGACGGCACCCCGCTGCCCCACCGTCACATCATGTTCGGCCATGCCTTCAAGGGTCAGCATTCCGGCAAGGCACTGCTGGAGCGGTTCAAGGCCGGCGGCGGCACCCTTTATGATCTGGAATATCTGGTGGATGAAAGCGCCCGCCGGGTTGCTGCCTTTGGGTATTGGGCGGGCTATGCCGGCGCCGCGGTAACACTGAAATCCTGGACCGCCCAGCAGCGCGGCGGAATCTGCGGCCCGGTTGGCGTCTATGGCGGCAAGGATGCGCTGCTGACGGATCTGGGCGCGGAACTTGATGCCCTGAACAATGACCGCCCCTCTGCTATCGTGATCGGCGCGCTTGGCCGCGTCGGCACGGGTGCGGCTGATCTCTGCGAAGCAATGGGGGTCAAAGTCACCAAATGGGACATGGACGAAACCGCAAGCGGCGGCCCTTTTCCGGAGATCCTGGACCATGACCTATTTCTCAACTGTATCTTCGCCCGGCCCGGCACACCGGTCTTTGTCCCGCGCGAAGCGCTGACCGCGGACCGCAAGCTGACCGCCATCGGCGATGTCGCTTGCGACCCTGACAGTGACTACAATCCGGTGCCGGTCTATGACCGCGCGACATCATGGGAGCAACCTGCTCTGCGCGTCGCCGAACACCCGGTGCTGGATGTGATGGCAATCGACAACCTGCCCTCCATGCTGCCGGTGGAAAGCTCCGAGGATTACGCAGCTCAGCTGCTGCCATCGCTGCTGAGCCTCACCGATCTGGACAGCGGCGTCTGGGGCCGGGCCAAGGCCACCTTCCTGGAGCATCTGCCCAAATGACAGGTTTGTCCGTTCACGGAGAGGGCAGCGCCCGTCCGCGGGCGGAAGCAAAGCGCCCGCCCATGGGGGCGGACGGGCGCTGCCCGGCTTTCGGCCGGGCAAGAGGTTTCTTCTGCCCCCGCAATAATCGCAAGGGAGAACTCTCATGACAATTCACTGGTGCGGCACCGGCCTCTCCGCTATCCCCGGCCTCCGCCGCCTGCTCGAAGCGGGCCATGACGTGGCGGTCTGGAACCGGACCACCGACAAGGCGCATGAGGCCGTCGGCGATCTGACCACTAACATCCATGCCTTCAGCATCGCCAACCTGGGCCGGATGCTCAGCCCAAAGGACGTTATCGTCTCCATGCTGCCTGGCGACTGGCACGTGCCGCTGGCCGAGCTGGCGATAGAGCACGGCGCGCATTTCGTCTCCTCCTCCTACATCGCGCCGGAAATGCGCGCGCTGGACCAAAAAGCCAAGGATGCAGACGTCTGCCTGATCAACGAGGTGGGCCTGGATCCCGGCATCGACCACCTGATGGCGCATGCGCTGGTGGCGGATTACAAGGCGTCGGATGCCTTTGACGGGGAAAACGAAATAAGCTTCATCTCCTACTGCGGCGGCATCCCCAAGACCCCGAACCCGTTCCGCTACAAGTTCAGCTGGTCGCCGCTGGGCGTGCTGAAAGCGCTGCGCTCCCCCTCCAAGTCGATCCGCGATTTCAAGGAACTGGACGTCGCCCGCCCCTGGGATGCGATCTCCTCCTACGAGGCGCCGCTGCCAACCCCTGAAAGCTTCGAAGTCTACCCGAACCGCGACTCGATCCCGTTCATGGCGCAGTATGAGTTCGGCGAGGACTGGAAAGTGAAGGAATTCGTCCGCGGCACCCTGCGCCTCAACGGCTGGGCTGATGCCTGGGCGGATGTCTTCAAGGAGGTCGAAACCCTCAGCGGTCCCGAAGGCGACGCCCGGCTTAAGGAAATGTCGGACCAGTTCTGGACCGAGAACGCCTATGACGAGGGCGAGCCGGACCGGGTGGTGCTCTGCGTTGGCCTGAAGGCGGAAAAAGACGGCACCGAAGCCTGGCATAAGACCTATGTGATGGACGCCTGGGGCGACGACCGCGGCACCGCAATGGCCCGCCTGGTCTCCTATCCGGTGTCCTTCGCAATCGAGGCGGCCATGAACGGCAAGATCGCCACCGGTGTACATGCCGCGCCCAGCGACCTGGGCCTGGTCGAAAAGTGGATGGGCGGGATCGGCAAGCTGGCCCAGCACCTTGAGGTCGTCGACAGCAAGGCCTGAGGACTGCTGGAAACAACAAGGGGCGCCGGATTGCGGCGCCCTTTTGCATTCCAAACCGATGCGGCCCCTAGCGGCCGATCACATCGTCCTCAACATCGTTCACATCAATGCCCAGCGCTTCCATGCCAGCCTCCAGATTGTCAGCCAGATGCGGCGTTCCAAGCAAGTAATCGACGGTCGGCGTGGTCGCTTCCTGCCGGGCGGTATAGATCGCTTCCCCCAGTTCTTCCGGCTCAAAACTGCCGCGGCCGACCCACATGATACCAACCAATTCCGACTGCTGATCTTCCCCCATCCGGTCGATGAAGGCGCGCAATTCCCCTTCAGCCCGGCCCAGTTCACGGGCCATCATCGCCACTTGTGCCACCTTACGGGCTGAAATCTCCAGCATTGCTCCAATCCTTCTGTTCGCTGCCTCAGCATAGCAAACAGCAGGCCAAACGCCTAAGTCTTTGATCTGTGGCAAATGAAGCGCTGCATAGCTGTTTGTTTCCAGAGGTTGATAGTGCGATCCATTCATTGGAATGGAAGGACGCCTTATGGGACAGACATGCCACCTCTGCGTCGGTCCTGTCACCCGGCAGCGCATTGCGCAGCAATGTCTCGAGAAGTGCGGGCTTCAATCGCGGAGCTGAACCAGGAACCTGGCATCACCCGAAGCCGGTTGCGAAGCGGCGGGCTGCTAAGGATCAGAAGACCCGTTCCAATGAGTCCCGCTCAATCGTCCCTAGTGAAGAAGATGAAGCCATGATCGTTGCTTTCTGGTGCCCTTCTCTACGACCGCTGGACGACGGCCTTTGCACCCGCCCTCTCAAAACACTCAGTGGACGCGCGCCGTACAGATACATCTACAAGATCCGGACTTCAGAGCCAGACAGTTTCCTTGTGGATACGATCCACCAGAAGCCGGGACTGAACACTTTGGTGAGCAGCAACAATTCCATGCAAAACCTGTCCGAAAGAAATACAACGCCAACAGCTGCAATGTGTCGTGGTGCCCGGCTATGCACATAAAGGGCGCTTCTTGGGGTGATCTTGAAACTTGGACCGCAAGCTTGGGCAGTCGAACAAGCCCTGCTACAAGCGGCTGATGATCACCCGCAGCCACACCAAGGGC
Source organism: Leisingera sp. M658 (assembly GCF_025144145.1). NCBI lineage: Bacteria > Pseudomonadati > Pseudomonadota > Alphaproteobacteria > Rhodobacterales > Roseobacteraceae > Leisingera > Leisingera sp. M658. Next base: position 35,494 of record NZ_CP083546.1, on the reverse strand, counting down.
GATGCGCCCTCAACCGCCGTCTATTCCGATTGCGAAACCTATCGCTACAGCCTGACCCGGGTCTGGGATCCTGCCGGGCCGCGGGTGATGTTTGTGATGCTGAATCCGTCAACCGCAACCGAAGTGCAGAATGATCCGACCATTGAACGCTGCGAGCGCCGCGCACGGGCATTGGGGTTCGGCGGTTTCCGGGCCACCAACATCTTTGCCTGCCGGGTCACCGATCCGCGCGGGATGCGGCAGCTGGCAGAGCCGGAAGGCCCGGGCAACATGGCGGCCATTTTAAACGGTGTTGATTGGGCTGACATGGTAATCTGCGCCTGGGGCACCCATGGTGAGCACCGCGGGCAAGGGGCCCGGGTTGCCGCGGCGCTGCGCGCAACTGGAAAGCCGCTGCACCACCTTGGCCTCAGCAAGGCCGGCCATCCGAAGCATCCGCTTTACATCGCCTACTCCCAGCAACCGGCGCTTTGGCAGCAGCGTTAGCGGGTTCTTCAACGCCTGTTAACTCATGTTCCCCATTTGTTTTGCCTTTTCAATCCAGGCGTGTGACCGTTCAGGTGGGTGTATGTTTTGTTGAGGTTGAGCGGGCAATGTTGTGGCTGGCAAGTGTTCTGGGCCTTGTTGCGGTAGGCAGCGCAGTCCTGGTTGATACAGATTCCCCGGATGAGGCGAATCCGGCCTCCGGCCCCGATCCGGAGGCGGACACTGGCGGGGATGGGCTGGATGGCGGGTTTATCGAGCCGGGCGGCAGCACCGTAACCGGCACCGATGAAAATGACATCATCGCGGGAACCGGGGCGGCTGACAGCCTTAGCGGCGGCGATGGCGATGATCAGCTTGGCGGGTACAGCGGTCATGACTGGATAGACGGGGGCCAGGGCAGCGATGTTCTGCATGGCGGTAGCGGAGATGACAGCCTGTCCGGCGGCACAGGCCAGGACCTGCTGCACGGCGAAGACGGTGATGACGTGCTGCAGGGCGCCGCCGGAGAGGACAGTCTCTTTGGGCATTTCGGGGATGACACGCTTCAGGGCGGCGGCGGTGCGGACTTGCTGCACGGCGGTCAGGGCGAAGATTGGCTGGAAGGCGGCAAGGGACATGACACACTGCATGGCAATGACGGCGATGACAGCCTAGTGGGCGGCGACGGCGCCGACGCGCTGTTTGGCGGTTATGGAAATGATGTGGTGTCCGGCGCCGGGGACGGCACGGATCAGGACTATCTTAATGGCGGTGCCGGTGAGGATACACTGATTGCCGGGGCGGGGGATGTGCTGACCGGCGGTGCAGGCGAGGATCAGTTCATGGCTGGCAACTGGACCGGGACCGCAGAGGCGGTGCAACTGATGGATTTCGATACGGATGAAGATAAGCTGGTTCTGGTTTGGGATTTTGAGGACGGCGAAGAGCCTTCTATAGAGTTGCAACAAAACCCCGAGGCAGGTGACGAGCAGGTTATCCTTGTCGACGGTGAGCCTGCCTTGCGGGTCACCGGAGCCAGCGGGCTGACGGCGGCGGATCTGGTACTGATCGACACAGCTTCGGCCGCAGCGACCGGGTTGCTGCCGCAGTAGGCCCGCGCGGATCCACCCTCTGGCAGTTAATCTTTGCCTTTAACATGAAAACATCATATACGCCCGCATCTGCTGCGATTCTGCGGCAGATATCTCCATGGGCCTGTGCTGGACGACATCCCGGCCTGAGCCATCCACTCTAACCTTTTAAGGAGACCCCGATGTCGATCACTGCAGAAGAAAAAACCCGCCTGATGAAAGAATTCGCAACCAAGGACGGCGACACCGGTTCGCCGGAAGTCCAGGTTGCAATCCTGACCTCGCGCATCAACACCCTGACTGAGCACTTCAAAACCCACAAGAAGGACAACCACGGCCGCCGTGGCCTTCTGAAGATGGTTGCTCAGCGCCGCAAGCTGCTGGACTACACCAAAGGCAAGGACGTGTCCCGTTACCAGGACCTGATCAAGCGCCTGGGTATCCGCCGCTAATCCGCGCTTATCCCGGATTTTTTACGCCCGTTCCGAAAGGAGCGGGCGTTTTCTTTTGCTTGCAAGTCCCGTCTTGGGCCTGGGACGCCGGCAGGGCCAAAAAGAAAACGCCGCCCCGGATGGAGCGGCGCTGTATATTTTGACCAGAAGCGGGAAAGCCCTGGGGACCTGTTTCACTCGCCGTAGGGCACCCAGATATTTTTGATCTCGGTGGCTTCTTGCAGGAAACGCTTGCTGTGGTCCTGCGTCCAGTCCATCGCGGTGGCGTTGTTGACCCAAGTCCGTTTCAGATTGCCCGCCGATGCGGCTTCGATCACCGCCGACAGATCGGTGGAGGAAAAGCTCCAAACAGCATCCACGTTCAAATGCGACGCCAGCGGTTTTGCCAGCTCGGCGTGGCTGCCGGTCAGGATGTTGACCACGCCTGCGGGCACGTCTGATGTTTCCAAAACCTGGTAAAAATCGGTAGCCGCCAGCGGGAAGGGTTCGGAGGACGCCAGCACCACCCGGTTGCCCATGGCAATGGCAGGCGCCATTGCCGAAACCAGACCCAGCAGCGGTGCCTCATCGGCGCAGAGCACGCCAATCACACCGGCGGGTTCCTTCATTGCCAGCGCCACGCCGCGGATCGGTACGCCGTGGACCTGACCGTCATATTTGTCGGCCCAGGCAGCCGCAGTGAACAGGCGCTGGATCGAGGCCTCAACCTCAGCGGCGCCGGTCTTCTTGCCGGTCATTGCGTCAATGCGGGCGGCAAACTCCGCGGCTCGGGCCGAGAGGTTCTCGCCAATATAGTACAGGATCTGTGCCCGAAGATGGCCGGTGGTCTTGGACCATTTTCCGGCGCCGGCGGCGGCTTCAACCGCGTTGCGGACATCCTTGCGGCTGCCGAGGCCGACGTGGCCCAGCAGCGCGCCGGATTTGCCATAGACCGCCTGGGAATAACCGCTGTCCGGGCGGGTCTGCTTGCCGCCGACATACATCTTGGCGGTACGGTCCAGCGGGTCTGCCGGGGCGCCAACGCCCTCAAACGGCTCCACCCTGGCCAGCGGTTTGGCTGCGGTCTTGGGGCGGGTATAGGCGGTCAGGCCCTCCCAGCCGCCCTCGCGTCCAAAGCCGCTCTCACGCACACCGCCAAAACCCGCAGCGGCGTCGAACATATTGGTGCCGTTGATCCAAACAACGCCGGCCGCCAGTTTCGGCGCCATATCCAGGGCCAGGTTCACGTTCTCGGTCCAAAGCGTCGCAGCAAGGCCGTAGCGGGTGTTGTTGGCCAGCTCCGCCGCCTCTTCGAGAGTGCGGAAGGTGCAGGAGACCAGCACAGGGCCAAAGATCTCCTCCTGCATCAGCGGATCGGCAGGCGACAGGCCTTCAATCAGCGTTGGCGGGTAGAAACAGCCGCCTTCTGGCATTTTCACCTGGGCCTGGTGCATGGTGCCGGCGGTATTGGCCGCGACCATGCTGCTGATGGTATCCAGCTGCACCGGGTCGACGACGGCGCCGACGTCGATGCATTTATCCAGCGGGTTGCCGATACGCAACCCGTCCATCCGGGCGCGCAGCTTGGTGTGGAAGCGTTCAGCGATGCCTTCCTGCACCAGCAGACGCGAGCCGGCACAGCAAACCTGGCCCTGGTTGAACCAGATCGCATCGACCAGCCCTTCGATAGCTGAATCAATATCGGCGTCGTCAAACACGATATAGGGGGACTTGCCGCCCAGCTCCAGCGTCAGCGCTTTGCCGCTGCCTGCGGTGGCCTCGCGGATCCGGCGGCCAACGGAGGTGGAACCGGTGAAGGCGACCTTATCCACATCTGCCGCAGTGATCATTTCGCCCACGGCACCGTCGCCGGTGACGATGTTGACAACGCCCTTGGGCAGGCCCGCCTGATGGCAGATGTCGGCAAACAGCAGCGCGGTGAGAGAGGTGTACTCAGCAGGTTTCAGCACCACCGTGTTGCCCATGGCGATTGCAGGCGCGATCTTCCAGGCCAGCATCAGCAGGGGGAAATTCCACGGGATGATCTGGCCGCAGACGCCCAGGGCCTCGGCATCCGGCAGTTCGCTTTCCATCAGCTGGGCCATGCCTGCGTGATAGTAGAAATGCCGCTGGGCCAGCGGGATATCGATGTCGCGGGATTCGCGGATCGGCTTGCCGTTATCGAGCGTTTCCAGCACTGCAAACAGGCGGGAATGTTTTTGCAGCAGCCGGGCAATGGCATAGAGATACTTGGCGCGGCCGGGCCCGCCAAGACCGGCCCAACGGCCCTGCGCCTTGCGGGCTGCTTCAACGGCGCTGTCGACGTCTGCTTGCGTGGCTTGGGTCAGGGTCGCCAAAACTTCACCGGTGGCTGGGTTTTTACTGTCAAATCCTTCGCCAGGGGCGGTGAACTCACCGTTGATGAAATGGCCGAACCGGCTGCCCTGATCGACCAGCCAGGCCAGTGCCTCGGCAGCGCTTTCGGGGGCTGGGCCGTATTCCATGGTGTCGAAAATCTCTTTGATGGTCATGTGTTCAGCCCTCAGCCCATGGAATGGCGGTAGCCGGCGGAGTATGCCCCGGTGACATGGTGTTCCAGCTGACGCTCGATATCGCCCAGCAGTGACGAGGCGCCAAAGCGGAACAGATCAGGCTGCAGCCAGCGGTCGCCCAGTTCGTCCTTCATCAGCGCCAGATAGACGAGTGCATCCTTGGCCTTGGAAATGCCGCCCGCTGGCTTATAGCCGACGCGGTGGCCCGTACGGTCATAATAGTCGCGGATTGCGCGGATCATCACCAGGCTGACAGGCAGAGTAGCGTTGACGCTTTCCTTGCCGGTGGAGGTCTTGATGAAATCGGCCCCTGCCATCATGCAGATCAGCGAGGCACGGGCGACGTTTCGCAAGCTGCCCAATTCGCCGGTCGCCAGGATCGCCTTCACATGGGCGTCGCCGCACGCCTGGCGGAAGGCCTTCATCTCGTCATAAAGCGCCTGCCAATTGCCGGTCAGAACATGGCGGCGCGAGATCACGATGTCGATTTCCCCGGCGCCTGCCTTGACGCTTTCCTCAATCTCCGCCAACCGCAGGTGGAAGGGCGACAGGCCGGCCGGAAAGCCAGTGGAGACCGCGGCAACCGGAATGCCAGTGCCCTGCAATGCGGCAACAGCCGTGGGGATCATGTCGTGATAGACGCAGACCGCCCCGGTAGTGAGGCCTTCCATGCCCAATGTGCGCAGAACACCGGCGCTGACCGGCTGCCGGGCTTTGGCGCACAAGCGGCGGACACGGCCCTCGGTGTCGTCACCGGACAGCGTGGTGAGGTCAATGAGGCTGATGGCTTTCAAAAGCCAGGCGGCCTGATGATCTTTCTTTACACTGCGGCGGCCCGGCAGGGTGGCGCAGCGGCGTTCGATGGCCGACGTATTGGCCTGCACGGCGGCGACCCAGTCCAGGTCCAGCGCCATGCCCGGATTGCGCGGCTCGGCTAGCTGCGGCAGCTGCGCGCTTCGTTCAGCGATTTGGCTTTCCATTCGGGGAGTCCTCAGCAGAGTTCCGTGCGAAATTCGCACGGGTGCGGCATATTGGCAAGCAAGGCCAAGGATTGCAGGCGGCTTTTTTGACTGATTGGACAAAATATTGGTGCGCGGGCTGCAATGGCGCTCTGAAAACCGGGTGGATACAGGCAGTTTGGTGCGAAAATCTTCTTTTACGCGCCTCCTGCCAAAGCTCCGCGCATTCCAGTGGCAGAATCAGCTCCGCATGCTAAATTTAGCGGTATGAGCAGTGCAGAACCCCATATCAGCGATAAAACGCGACCAATCATCCGCCAGCTGGATGACAGCGCCATCAACCGGATTGCCGCTGGCGAGGTGGTGGAACGCCCCGCTTCAGCGGTCAAAGAGCTCGTGGAGAATGCCATTGATGCCGGCGCCGCCCGCATCACCGTAGAAATCGCCGATGGCGGCAAGACGCTGATCCGGGTGAGTGATGACGGCTGCGGCATGACGCCGGAGGACTTGCCGTTGGCATTGTCCCGCCACGCGACGTCCAAGATTGACGGCTCGGACTTACTGAACATCCATACCTTCGGGTTCCGCGGCGAGGCGCTGCCTTCTTTGGGGGCTGTTGGGCGGCTGACAATCACCAGCCGCGCTGCAGGGCATGAGGCGGCGCAGATCCGGGTCTCCGGCGGCAGGCTGGAGCTGGTGAAACCCGCCGCTTTGCGGGCAGGCACCATAGTCGAGTTGCGCGATCTGTTTTTTGCCACACCGGCGCGGCTCAAGTTCATGCGCACCGATCGGGCCGAGAGCCAGGCGATTTCCGACACGGTGAAACGGCTGGCAATGGCAGAGCCTTCGGTAGGATTCACGCTGCGCGATGTATCGGGCGGCGGTGAGGGTCGGGTGACCTTCCGCGCCGATCCTTTGCCGGGCGATTTGTTTGATGCGCTGCACGGGCGGCTGGCTTCGGTTCTGGGGCGTGATTTTGCCGAGAACGCGTTGAAGATTGATGCCGCCCGCGAGGGGATCCGCCTCTTTGGCTATGCGGCGCTGCCGACCTATTCGCGCGGCGCTGCGGTGGCGCAGTTCCTGTTCGTGAACACGCGCCCGGTGAAGGACAAGATGCTGACCGGGGCGCTTCGGGCCGCCTATTTCGATTTCCTCAGTCGCGACCGGCATCCGGCCGCAGCGCTGTTCATCGATTGCGACCCGCAGCTGGTGGATGTGAACGTGCATCCTGCCAAATCCGAGGTGCGGTTCCGCGACCCCGGACTGGCACGCGGGCTGATCGTGTCTGCCCTGCGCCATGCGCTGGCAGAGGCCGGACACCGCGCGTCAACCACAGTGGCGGGCGCCACTCTGGGGGCAATGAAACCGGAACAACCTACAGCTACCGGTGCGCCGCGGATCTATCAGATGGACCGGCCGTCCATGGGCGCACGCAGCAGCGCTTACGCGGCGCAAGCCCCCGGGTTGCCGCAAATGTCTTCCTTCGATGCGCCGCCATCGCCAGGTTTTGCCGAATTGCAGGGGTCCTACAGCGGGCGGGTCACAGAGGTGCCAGTGGCTCCAATGGCCCCGGGTCAGGCCTCGGATGCGTCCGGGGCCACCGCCCCCGGGGCCGAGCAGCTGCCGTTGGGGGCGGCGCGCGGCCAGGTGCATGAGAATTACATCATCGCCCAGACTGCCGACGGCATGGTGATCGTCGACCAGCACGCAGCACATGAGCGGCTGGTCTATGAAAAGCTGAAACATCAGATGGCAGAGAATGGCGTTGCGGCCCAGGCACTCTTGATACCGGAGATTGTCGAGCTGAGCGACAATGACTGTGCCTGCCTGCTGGGCGTGGCTGATGAGCTTGCGAAATTCGGCCTTGGCATTGAGGCCTTTGGCGGCACGGCTGTTGCAGTGCGGGAAACCCCCGCGATCCTGGGCGAGGTCAACGCTGAAGCGATGATCAAGGATATTCTGGACGAACTGTCCGACCAGGGCGGAACCCAGCTGGTGCAAGCCAAGATCGAGGCGATCCTGAGCCGGGTGGCCTGCCATGGCTCGATCCGCTCAGGAAGGCGGATGCGGGGCGAGGAAATGAATGCTCTGCTGCGCGAGATGGAGGCCACGCCCCATTCCGGCCAGTGCAACCACGGCCGTCCCACCTATGTGGAACTGCAACTGGCAGATATCGAGCGCCTTTTCGGGCGCACCTGAACAAGAACCCCCGGTAAAGGGAGGACGAGCAGTGACACTGGAGCAAGCCCAATGGGCCATTTACGCGTTGGCCGGTCTGGCCGCTGTTATTGCCTTGGCTGGGCTGCGGCTGCGAGGCGCGGCCCGGCAGTTGGAACAGGCCAATGCAGGTCTGAGCCAGGAGGCGGCCGGGCTTCGGGCGGAGGTCAAGCGGCTGCCGGAGCTGAACGATGAGCTGGCAACCCTGCGCCGCACCAGCGATAATGAACGTGCCGCCCGGTATCAGGCTGAGGCACAAGTACAAGCGCTGAAGGCAGAACATGCAGCGCGGCTGGAAGAGCTCAAGCAGATGAATGCGCAGATGGAGCACAAATTTGCGGCGCTGGCCTCGGGCGTGCTGAAGCAGAACTCGGAAAGCTTCCTGAGCCTGGTCAGCGAACGGTTTCAGGCGCATAGCAAAACCGCGGATGCGGATCTGGCCAAGCGCCATGCAGCGATTGAAGGCTTGGTAAAGCCGCTGGATCAGAAGCTGGGTCAGTTTGGTGAACGGATCAAGGAAATCGAGAAGGCCCGCAACGAGGCCTATGGCGCGATCCAGACGCAGGTGAAACATTTGGCCGATGGCCAGGCGGCGTTGGGCGGCGAGACCCGCAAACTGGTGCAGGCGCTGCGCGCGCCCAAGACCCGCGGCCGCTGGGGTGAGATGCAGCTGCGCCAGGTTTTTGAGATGGCCGGGATGGCCGAGCATGTTGACTATGAGCTGGAGAAAAGCGTCGGCACCGATGACGGTCTGCGCCGCCCCGATGCAATAGTGCGCATCCCCGGCGGCAAGAGCATCGTAGTGGACGCCAAGACCCCGCTGGAGGGTTATCTGGACGCGTTGGAGGCCGAGACGCCCGATCAGCAGCAGCAGGCACTGCTGCGCCATTCGGGCCATGTGAAAACCCATGTGCGTCAGCTTGCCTCGAAATCCTATCAAAGCGCGCTGGGAGAGACACCGGATTTTGTGGTGATGTTCATCCCCGGTGAGACGTTTGTGTCCGCGGCGGTGGAGGCGGATCCAGGGTTGATTGAATATGCCTTTGAAAACAAGGTTCTGATCGCCACGCCGACCACCCTGATGGCGCTGGTCAAGTCCATAGCCTATGGCTGGCAGCAGGAGAAGATGGCAGAAAACGCAATCGAAGTGCAAAAGACTGCCAAGGAACTCTATGACCGGCTGGCGACGTTTTCCAAGAACCTCGCCTCCGTCGGCAAGTCACTGTCGTCATCGGTGAACAACTACAACAAGGCCGTTGGCTCGCTGGAAGCCCGCGTGCTGCCCTCGGCCCGCCGGTTCGAGGCGATGGGCGTGGTGGCCAACGGCGCGGAACTGGAAGATCCTGGCCAGGTGGAAGTCGAGCCGCGCCAGGTGGCGCTGCTGGCGGAGGAGTAGATGCGGTTGCCGCTGGTTTCAGGCGCGAGCAACTTCAACCCCGGCGGGGCGGTGCTGCTGCGTGCGGCGGAATTAGAAGCCGAGCGCATTGTGGCACTGTTGCGGATTGCCGTGTCTGCCGGGCTGCTGGCGGCCTTGGTTCTTGCGGTTGATGCAGTGCAGACGGTGGGCCAGGACTACCTTTGGCACCAAGTCGGCCTGGCGGCGGCAACCCTACTTGCCTATCTTACGGTTGGTGTCTTGAGTTTTGCGGCTATCCGCAAAGGCGTGTTCCGGCACTGGATGATCTGGGCAGCAGTGACCGCTGACGGTGTCTTTCTTTTCCTGAATTCCTGGTTGTCTTTGGTGAATTCCGGGCTGTCCGGCGAAGTTGTCTTTGCCATGCCTTCGGCCTGGATGGCACCGCTGATCCTGGCTTTTGGCGTGTTGCGTTTCAACCCGCTGCTGCTGGGATACCAAGTGCTGCTGGTTGCGGCCGGACTTTTGTGGCTGGTTCTGTGGGAACCGGCGATCGTCTCTGACGCTGCCATGCAGCGGGTGCATCTGGCCATGGCCACACCCCCCAATCTTATGCGGGTGCTGATGGTGGCGCTGGCTGGTTTGGTGCTGATGGTTGCGGCGCTTCGGATGCGGGGACTGCTGCACCGCTCCATAGAAGAAACGCGGCAGAAGGCCAATCTGACCCGCTATCTGCCGGCCCAGATGGCGGGCCGTCTTGCCGGCGGCGGGCTGGAGGCGTTGCAGGAAGGCCGCCAGCAGAAAATGGCGATCCTATTCATTGATATCCGCGGCTTCACCAGCTGGTGCGAGGGCCGCGAGCCGCAAGATGTCAGCAGACTGATCACCGAGTTCCGCACCCGTGTCGAATTGGTGGCGGGCCGGACTGGCGGTCTGATCGACAAATACATCGGCGACGCAGCGATGATCCTGTTTGAGGGTGAGCGGGCTGCAGCGCGGGCGCTGGATTGCGCCGAAGGGCTGCTTGTGGAGATGGAGGCTTGGCGCCAGGAACGGGAGGCTACTGGAGAGGCCGGTCTGGCCGCAGGGATCGGTGTGCATTGGGGTGAGGTGTTTTCGGGTGTCACCGGCACACCGGCACGGCTGGAGTATTCCGTGTTCGGAGACACGGTGAACACAGCGGCGCGGCTGGAGCAGCTGACCAAGACAAATGGCATGGCGCTGATCGCGTCTGCAACCTTGCTGCAGGAAGCCGGCACAGAGCCCGCGCGCGGCGGCTGGACCGCGCTGCCGGCGGAGCAATTGCGCGGGCGCCGCAGCGGGCTCGCGCTTTTCGCAAAGGCGCAAGCCTAGGGTCAGGCCTCATAGCAAAACGATGACGATTGCGGCGAGAGCGATAGCGGAGAGGAAGACCTTCGGGCATCTGCCGTATCGCGTTGCCACACGCCTCCAATCTTTGAGCCTGCCAAACATGATCTCGATCACTGCCCGGCAGTGCATTGCGCAGCAATGTCACGAGAGGGGCGGTGGCGCCGTTTGTAGCGGCCTTTTTCGTATCTGACCGGTGTCTTGCGCTGCTTCCGGCCCGGGATGCAGGCGCGTATCCCTTTGTCTTTCAATGCTTCCCGGAACCAATCGGCATCATAGCCGCGATCTCCAAGCATCCAGTCGGCATCCGGCAAACAGCTGAGCAGCGCCCGTGCCCCGATGCAGTCGCTGACCTGTCCAGCGGTGACGAACAGGCTCGACGGGCGGCCCTGGCTGTCGCAGATGGCATGCAGCTTGGTATTCATGCCATCTTTGGTCCGGCCCCTCTCGGGGCATCACGGTCTTCTCTTCGCCGTGTCCGGCTGCCAAACCGGCCATCATCTGCGCAAAAATACCCTTGTCGCTCCAGCGTTTCCAACGGTTGTAAAGCGTTCACCGGGCTTACGCCGCCCCACCGGGGCGACGGTCCCGCCTCACTGTGCGGGCCGTATTCCCTGGCAGCATCCCGCCACCTTAAGCCATTGCGGTTTATAAAGATAATCCCACTCAAGACACGCCGGTCATCAACACATGGCTTTCTATGGGACTTCGGGTAATAAGGCTCCAGTCGCGCCATCTGCGTATCGGTCAGCCAAAAGAGATCAGACAGGTTCACCGCTCGATTTTTCGACCGGTGAATCATGACGATCAATCGAAATCAATGGGTCCTGACCCTAGCGGTCTGGACCGGTTGCAGGCAGGTCATTCCGGCTGCACAAACACCCGGCTCGGGTGCAATTCACCAGCCTTGTAGATCCCCACAGCCACCGCCTGCCCGTCCAGCGAAGCCCAAGCTTCATCGCCGTACTCCACATCTGCGGCCATCACCATGCCCGGGTTGCCATTGCGCAAGCGCACTGCACCCTGCGGGGTGCATTTCAGCTCGGGCAGGTCGGCAAGCCCTTCTTCCAGGGGCCGCAGATATTGGTCCAGATCAGTGGATTTCGCCAACTCATCCACCAGTTCCAGCGAGACGCCGTCTTCGGCATCAAACGGACCGGACCAGGTCCGCCGAAGCTGTTTCACATGGCCATGGCAGCCCAGCGCCGCGCCCAGATCGCGGGCGATAGAACGCACATATCCGCCTTTGCCGCAGGTCATCTCCAGCACCACGTGGTCTTCGTCGGGACGGTCCAGCAGGATCAGCTCTTCGACCCACAGCGGGCGGGCAGAAAGCTCTACCTCTTCGCCGTCACGCGCCAGTTTATAGGCACGCTGGCCGTCAATCTTCACCGCAGAGAACTTGGGTGGCACCTGCATGATCTCGCCCAGGAACGGCAGCAGTGCATCCTTGATCTGTTCGTCTGTGGGGCGCTCGGCGCTTTCGGCAATCACCTCGCCCTCGGCATCGTCGGTATTGGTTGCAGAACCCAGCCGCACAGTGAAGGTATAGGCCTTCAACGCGTCGGTTATATAGGGCACAGTCTTGGTTGCCTCGCCCAGCGCCACGGCCAGAACACCGGTTGCCTCGGGGTCCAGGGTGCCCGCATGGCCTGCCTTCTTGGCATCCAGCGCCCAGCGCACCTTGTTCACAACTGCCGTGCTGGTCAGCCCCGCGGGCTTGTCCACCACCAGCCAGCCGGAAATATCGCGCCCTTTGCGTTTGCGTGCCATGCCTAGTCCCCATGTGTATGTGAGGCGCGCCAGTTACCGGATCGCCGGGACAGTGTCAATTTAGCAAATGCCCGGTCCCGAAGGAAAGCCTGGAAAGAAGCCCGATGGGGACCGGTACAGGCCAGTGCTTGCCCCTGCCAGCCAGTGGCGCTAGGCAGGCGGTCATGGCCGTTTCAAGCGAATACACCCCGCCGCAGAACCCGCTGGAGATCCTGCACCACGACGCCGAGCTGCTGGCAGTAAACAAGCCTGCCGGGCTGTTGTCGGTACCTGGCCGTGGCGCGCATCTGGCCGATTGCCTGATCACCCGCATTCAGGCCGTATTCCCCGAGGCGCTGCTGGTTCATCGGCTGGACCGGGATACGTCAGGTGTGATGGTGTTCGGCCTCACCCCGCATGCGCAGCGGCATCTGTCAATGCAGTTTGAAAAGCGCACGGCGAAAAAGGCCTATGTGGCGCGGGTGGCTGGCAGGCTGGAGCCGCGCAGCGGCACGGTGGATCTGCCGCTGATTGTGGATTGGCCGAACCGGCCCAAGCAGATGGTCTGCAATGAGAGCGGCAAGCCTGCCGTCACCGGCTGGCGGGTCATGAAATACGAGGACGGTGCGACGCGGGTGCGGCTGACACCGAAGACCGGGCGCACGCATCAGCTGCGGGTGCATATGCTGTCGCTGGGCCACCCGATCCTGGGCGACCCGCTTTATGCCAGCGGTGCAGCAATGGAGTATCCCAGGCTCATGCTGCATTCCCAGGAGCTGCGGATCAAACACCCGGACAGCGGCGAGTCGCTGAAATTCCGGGTGACGCCGGAGTTCTGAGGCCCCGGTCAGGGCGCCTCCATCACCATCAGGAACAATGTGCCGGACCGCGTCGCCTCATAGCTATGCGGGTGATCGCCGGGAAAGCTGTAGTAATCGCCCGGCCACAGCAGCTCCTCCTGCCCTTCCAGCCCTGCCCGCATCTGCCCGGAACAGACCAGCATATGCTCTACTGTGCCGCGCGGGTGCGGCGCGGCGCGGCGGATCTCTCCCGGCTGCATCACCACGCGGTAGACATCCCGGCGCACATTCGGTGGGCTGCGGGACAATAATACGGCAGCGAAGTCTGACTGCTCCGACTCCAGCACTTCACCTTCGCTTGCGCGGATCAGCTTGGTCGCGGGTGCCTCTGTTTCAAACAGCAAACTCAGCGGTACGTCCAGCGCTGCGGCCAGTGCCCAAAGCGTCTCGACACTGGGATTCCCGTTTCCGGCTTCCAGCTGCGAAAGGGTTGATTTTGCAATTCCAGCCTGTGCGGCCAGCCCCGACAGCGACATTCCCGCGCGGCTGCGCTCGCGTTGGATGGCGGCAGCAATCATTTGATGGGGCGCTGACATGTTCGGTATTTCACCCTTTTGTTCGACTTGACGAACGACCGTGTCGTTCGGTATACAAAACCCGCGTTCGGTTTAAGCGAAATCATGCCCCGTTTCCAGAGGAACTGCCCTCAATGGCAATCCAGAACATCTCCGCCCGGTCCCCCGCCTTCAGCCAACTGTCCTCCGGACTGCGGGATATCCTGCCATTGGCTGCCGGCGTTGCTGTCTATGGGCTGGCATTCGGCCTGCTCGCAGCACAGGCAAGCATGGACGGGCTGCAGACCGGAGTAATGGGCACCATCGTCTTTGCCGGATCTTCACAGATCATCGCAGTGGAGCGGCTGGTTGCCGGCACCGGCGCGGGTGCCGCCATTCTGGCCGGGCTGGCACTGAACCTGCGGCTGCTTCTGATCACCGCCTCGCTGCGGGATGAGTATTCCGGACGGCCCTGGTGGCAAGTGCTGCTAGGGGTGCATCTGGCCACCGACGAGAATTGGGCCCTGATGCACGCGATGCGCGCGCGCGGCCATCAAGCTGGTTACTGGTACTTGGTTGGCGGCGGCATCGGGCTGATTGCAGTCTGGGTGCTGTCCACAGTGGCAGGCGCGGGTTTTGCCGGCACTGTGCCAGAACCCAAGGCCCTGGGTATGGATTTTGCCTTCACCGCAGCTTTCATCGCCATTCTCCGGTCGCTGTGGAGCGGCTCAACCATGGTTTTGCCCTGGGCCGGTTCTGCGGCCATCGTTTTGCTGACCGGCCTGTTAACGCCGCTGGACCCTACCTGGACACTGATCCTGGGTGGTCTGGGCGGAGCGGTCCTTGCCGGAGTGCTGAATGATGACTGAAACATGGATCCTGATTTTCGGGCTGGCAGCGGCTACTTTTGCGGTACGGCTGTCCGGTTATCTCCTAGGCCAACGGCTGCCGGATCACGGCCCTTGGGCGCGCGGTCTGCAGGCGCTGCCGGGCTGCCTGATCCTGTCGCTGGTCACCTACCTCTTGATGCAGGGCGGCCCGCAGGAATGGGCAGCCGGAACGGTGGCCCTGGCAGTGGCTCTTGCCACCCGCAGCCTGCCCCTGACCATGGCTGCCGGAATAGCTGCAATCTGCCTGCTTAGAGCCTATTTCTGACCAACCCCGCGCAGGCCCCCTGCCCGTGCGCAGCACGGGCCACGCCCAAGGCTGAGGACCGCCCGGCGCAGCCGGGGGGATTGAAGACGCGGGAGCACTGCCAGTGCTCCAAAAACAACGCCGCAAAAAGGAAAGCCGCCCGGGCGGGCGGCTTTCCATGACTTCGTAGGTTGCAGACTTATTCAGCCGCCCAGCCGCCGACGGCCTTCACTTCCAGGAAGTCCTCAATGCCCCATTTACCGCCTTCACGGCCTTTACCGGACTGCTTCATGCCGCCGAAGGGCGAACCGGCCGAGCGCGACTTGCCGTTCATCTCGACCATGCCAGAGCGCAGCGCGCGAGCCATGCGGTTGGCGCGGGCCCCGTCCTGAGTCTGCACATAATTGGTCAACCCATAAGGCGTGTCGTTGGCGATCCCGATCGCATCTTCCTCATTCTCGAAGGGAATGATCGACAGAACCGGGCCAAAGATCTCTTCGCGCGCAATGGTCATCTGGTTGTTCACATCGGCAAAGACCGTGGGCTTTACATAGTAGCCCTTATTCAAACCGTCCGGGCGCCCGGTGCCGCCGGCAATCAGCTTGGCGCCTTCATCGATGCCCTGCTGGATCAGATCCTGGATCTTGGTCCACTGCATCTCGTTCACCACAGGGCCGATGTGACGGCCTTCCTGGCTGGCCGGGCCGACCTCGATCTTGGCTGCCACTTCTGCGGCTTCGGCAACCACGCGGTCGTAGATGCTGTTCTGCACCAGCATCCGGCTGGGCGCGTTGCAGCTTTGACCGGTGTTTTGCATCATGTGCAGCACACCGCGCTTCACGGCCTTCTCATCTGCATCCTCAAAGATCACATTGGCGCCTTTGCCGCCCAGCTCCAGATCCACCTTTTTCAGGGTCGGCGCCGCAGCCTGAGTAATTGCAATACCCGCTCGGGTGGAGCCAGTGAAGGAAATCATATCCACATCCGGATGGGTGGTCAGCTGCGAACCAACGCCCATGCCGTCGCCGTTCACCAGGTTGAACACACCCGCAGGGAAGCCGGCCTCATCCATCAATTCGGCAAAGATCATCGCATTCAGCGGGCTTTGTTCCGAGGGCTTCAGCACCATGGTGCAGCCGGCAACCGCTGCTGCGCCGACCTTGAGCGTCACCTGGTTCATCGGCCAGTTCCACGGCGTGATCAGCGCGCACACACCCACTGCCTCGTGGATGATGCGATCGTTGGGGCTGCGGTCGTTCAGCGGCGCGTCAAAGTCGAACTCTTTGGCCGCAGCGATGAAGTTGCGCAGGTGCCAGCTGCCGGCACCGACTTGCGAGCTGCGCGACATGTCGATCGGCGCGCCCATTTCCAAAGACATCGCCTGGGCCAGGTCCTCGGCGCGGGCTTCATAGACATCGACCAGCTTTTCCACCAGCGCAATGCGCTCTGCCACCGGGGTCGCCATCCAGCCCGGCAGCGCTGCCTTGGCCGCGGCAACGGCGGCGTTGGTGTCAGCCTCGGACCCCAGCGAGATCACCGCGCAGGGTTCCTCGGTCGAGGGGTCAATCACTTCGAAGTCATTAGCGGCAGAGGGGGCGACCCACTGGCCGTTGATGTAAAATTCGCGTTTCTCGATCATCTGGGAACTCCCAATTCAGACGTATTTCCGGTATCGGCTTGCCGGTTTTGCGGTCACTCTGTCACTGCACCTCACAGGGGGCAAGGGTCTTTGCCGCATAATTTGATCAAATTATTGCAGGCTCTGTCAATGGCCGTTTGGACCGGTTGCAATCTTTCGCCATGACTGCTTGCAGCAATTTATCGTGGTTTCCCGGCACGGGGGCTGTATCGTTGCGCTAGACTACTTAGGTTGCAATCAAGACGACTCAAAACACATCTGACAAGGAGATACCGCCATGGGTTTGCGCATTAACGACACGGTCCCGGATTTTACTGCGGAAACGGATCAGGGCACCATCACCTTCCATGATTGGATCGGCGACAGCTGGGCGATTCTGTTCTCGCACCCCAAGGATTTCACCCCGGTCTGCACCACCGAATTTTCCGCCGTGGCGCAGCTGAGCGAGGAATGGAGCAAGCGCAACACCAAGGTCCTTGGCGTTTCGGTTGACGGGGTTGAGGACCATAAGAAATGGAAAAAGGACATCGAGGAATACGGCAAGGCCGCGCCGGGCTTCCCGATCATCGCTGACGACGGTTTGGCAGTTTCCAAAGCTTTCGACATGCTGCCCGCCGAGGCGTATTTGCCCGATGGCCGCACCCCGGCGGACAGCGCCACTGTGCGGTCGGTTTTCATCATCGGCCCGGACAAGCAGCTGAAACTGTCGATGACCTATCCGATGACAGTGGGCCGCAACTTTGCCGAGATCCTGCGGGCGCTGGACGGTTTGCAGATGTCGCTGGGCAAGGGCGTTGCCACCCCTGCGAACTGGATGCCCGGCGAGGATGTGATCATTCCGCCGACGGTGTCGAACGAAGACGCCAAGGCGAAGTTCGGCGAATTCGAGACCATCTTCCCCTACCTGCGCAAGACCAAAGCACCTGAGTAACCGGCGCTTTCCATCGCAGTGATTACAAGCCGCTTTCGGGCGGCTTGTTTTTTGTCTTTACTTACTAATGCCCGTCCGGTGCCGGTGGAAAATCCGGTGCCCGGCTTTGACGCAATTGCCGCGCCTCTGCCGCTATGGCTTGGCCGGCCTCGCCCTTCAGTCCGGCAGCAAATCGCAGGGTTATGTCCGACCCGTCCCGGGTCAACCAGCACGGCGACTTCTTGAGGAAGGTGAACCCTGCCTCGGCATGCAGATAAGCTGGCATTGTGTAACTGACGCCCTGGGTTGCGACCGCTGTCAGGATGAAAGCCAGGTAATCCTCTGCCTGGGCGCCGTCTGACAGCAACCTTGCCTTCAGCGCCGCCAGGCTGGGGCGGCCAAAGATGACGGTTTCCTTGGCGATACACCGGATCTCCTCCTGTGGCAGCTGCGCCAGCCGCTGATCCAGATCTGCAGTCTTCAGCACGGCCCCATGCGAAAACCCATGTGCCAGAACCCATTGGGTAAGACCGGTTTCACCGCGGCGGACGATGAATTTCTTGTTGTTGGTCAGCGGGAAGCGCCTCCAGAACCTGAGGAAGCCCGGATCCTCCATCAACCGCCCTGACAGCATCAGCGCATAAGAGCAGTACTGGAAATTGCGGCTGGCGGTGGAATACCCCCAATTGATGCTGCGGAAATTTTCTGCATCCACCCGCGGGTGACCGTAGTTGCAGGCGGCAGCCGCAAAATCCGCATCCAGCGCCTGTGCTTCCGTCAGCCAGTCGCCTGCCCCTGGCAGCGGAAACCAGGAGGAATCATTCAGCAGCACCAGCCGGTCAATCTGTTCCAGCCGCGCGCGTGCCGCCAGCAACCCGTCGCGGTAACCGCCAAAGTCATATCCGAAATTCGGGCGTTCTATGCACAGCCAGCAGACGTCGCTCAGCCGTTGCCGGTCTTCCTCGCTAAGCGGGATGTTGGAGACCACAACCGGAGCGTAGCCGCTGGCGATCAGGTACCGCAGAGCGATGAAATGCGAGGCTTGCAGTCCCTGACTGGGGAAAATCAAGTAGACCGCAGGCTGCGGACCGGCCGGAATGGCGCCTTCGGTGCAGCGGATATTGCGGGCCAGGAACGCGTCGTAATACCAGCGCCCCAGCAGCAGCGAGCCGAGGCGGCTGGGCAGCTGAGTGATCTGCTGAAACGGGCGTTTCAGCTCGCGGGTGATTTTCCAAAACGGGGACCGTCTCATGCGGGACACCTGTAACTTTAAACTGTTGGAAGGCCAGCCCGGTCAGTCTTGCTGCCATGGCGGAGGGAGGTCTGCGGATTGCTGGACAGCACTGCTAAGAACCGCACGGAAGTAATACCAGTTCTTGGACCGTTTACGCGCCGACAACAGGTTCAGCGGTGAGATCAATTGCAGCGACGCCTCCCCCAAGGCCCGCAGAAACCCAAAAGGCAAGCCGTGCTTGCGGGCGCCATAGACGCGCGACTGGCCCATGTACCAGGCTTTCAATGCCGCGGTTTTAGCGGAGCGCTCGGTGGAATGGCCCAGCAGATGCCGGACCTGCGCTGCGTAAACATAACGCAGCGGCCCGCATTCCGCCTTCAGCCGCAGGCTGAGGTCGTCGTCTTCGTGGAACAGGAATATTTTGGGGTCAAAGCCACCGACCTGGTCAAAAGCGGATTTCCGCACCAGCAGGGCACCGCCCGAAAGCACCGGCACCTCGCCGTCCTGCTTCGCGGCATCCCGCCCCAACCACAGCGATTTCGCAATCAGCTTGCTGCGGCGCTTGAAGAACAGCGAACCGTCGCCTTTGACAATGCGGGTGTTGAAAGCGGATGCTTCGGGGTGTGCATCGGCGGCTTCTAATAGACGCTCCAGCGTGTCCTCGAACAGTTCGGCATCGGGGTTCACAAAGAACAGAAACTCAGTGCCTGCCTGTGCAGCCCCCTGATTGCAGGCCGGACCAAAGCCGGTGTTTTCCGGATTTTCAATGAACCGGGCACCATGCGCTGCGGCCAGCGCCCGGGTGTCTACTGCATCCCGGGAGGCGTTATCGACCAGAATGCAAGGCACCGAAGCTGGAATGGAGCGCAACAGGTTCTCAGCTACGGCTGAGGAGTTGTAGGTGACCGTAATGATGGTCACACGGGGCGGCAAAGACTGTTCCATAAGCGTCCCGGCGGAAATGGAAAACCCGGGGCACGGATCGCGCGCCCCGGGTTGTTTATGTGCAGTCAGACGGGGATCAGTCCTGCTCTGCTTTTTCTTTCGCTTCCGGCGCGATTTCTTCGCCGGTTTCCTGATCGACGATTTTCATCGATAG
The DNA here is from genome assembly GCF_025144145.1 of Leisingera sp. M658. Lineage (NCBI taxonomy): Bacteria > Pseudomonadati > Pseudomonadota > Alphaproteobacteria > Rhodobacterales > Roseobacteraceae > Leisingera > Leisingera sp. M658. Next base: position 15,935 of record NZ_CP083546.1, on the reverse strand, counting down.
GCGGACCTTGCCGCGATCATCAAAGCCCAGCAGCTTGACCTTCACTTCCTGGCCTTCCTTCAGAACGTCCGAAGGATGGTTCAGGCGGCGGTTTTCGATCTGGGAAACATGCACCAGGCCGTCGCGCTTGCCGAAGAAGTTCACGAAGGCGCCGAAGTCGACGATCTTCACAACCTTACCAGTGTAGACTTGGCCTTCTTCCGGCTCTGCCACGATCGAATAGATCATGTCATAGGCCTTTTTGATGGCTTCGCCGTTCGGGCTGGCGATCTTGATGATGCCATCGTCGTTGATGTCGACTTTGGCGCCGGACACTTCGACGATCTCGCGGATCACCTTGCCGCCGGAACCGATCACTTCACGGATCTTGTCGGTCGGGATCTGCATGGTCTCGATGCGCGGAGCGTGGACTGAGAAGTCGGACGCTTCGGTCAGGGCTTTTGCCATCTCACCCAGAATGTGGATACGGCCGTCTTTGGCCTGGGCCAGGGCTTTCTCCATGATCTCGGGCGTGATGCCTGCGACCTTGATGTCCATCTGCAGCGAGGTGATGCCGTTTTCGGTGCCTGCCACTTTGAAGTCCATGTCGCCCAGATGGTCTTCGTCACCCAGGATGTCCGACAGGATCGCGTAAGAACCGTCGTCTTCCAGGATCAGGCCCATCGCAACACCGGCAACCGGTGCCTTCAGCGGCACACCTGCGTCCATCATCGACAGCGAGCCGCCGCAGACAGAAGCCATCGAGGACGAACCGTTCGATTCGGTGATCTCGGAGACCAGGCGGATGGTGTAGGGGAAGTCGGTTGCCGCGGGCAGAACCGCCTGCAGCGCACGCCAAGCCAGCTTGCCGTGGCCGATTTCGCGGCGGCCGGGGCCGCCAACACGGCCAACTTCACCCACCGAGTAGGGCGGAAAGTTGTAATGCAGCAGGAAGTTGGACTTGAAGTTGCCGTGCAGCGCGTCGATGAACTGCTCGTCGTCGCCGGTGCCCAGCGTGGTCACAACCAGACCCTGGGTTTCACCACGGGTGAACAGCGCCGAACCATGGGTCCGCGGCAGCAGGCCGGTTTCGGACTCAATCGCGCGGATCTCGTCGGTTTTACGTCCGTCGATCCGCTTGCCGGTTTTGACAACATCGCCGCGCAGAATGCCGGCTTCCAGTTTTTTCAGCGCGGAACCCAGGTTTGCATCGCCCAGCTGCTCTTCGGACAGAGCACCCTTAATGGTTTCACGGGCGGCGGCAACAGCGGCGGTGCGCTCCTGCTTGTCGCTGATCGCAAAGGCGGCGCGCATCTCGGTTTCGCCAGCCGCTTTGACAGCTTCGTACAGCTCGGAGTAATCCGGCGCCTGGAAGTCGAACGGCTCTTTCGCGGCTTCTTCGGCCAGCGAGATGATCAGGTCGATAACCGGCTGGATCTGCTCGTGGGCAAATTTCACCGCACCCAGCATTTCTGCTTCGGACAGCTCGTAAGCTTCCGATTCCACCATCATCACGGCGTCTTTGGTGCCGGCGACAACCAGGTCCAGACGCTGTTCCGGGTTCAGGCGCAGGTCCTGCATGTCGTCAACGGTCGGGTTCAGGATGTATTCGCCACCCTCGAAACCAACACGGGCACAGGCAATCGGGCCCATGAACGGCGCGCCCGAAAGGGTCAGCGCAGCGGAGGCGGCGATCATTGCAACCATGTCCGGGTCGTTGACCAGGTCGTGCGACAGCACGGTGCACATCACCAGCACTTCGTTCTTGAAGCCGGGGACAAACAGCGGGCGGATCGGACGGTCGATCAGACGCGCGGTCAGGGTTTCTTTTTCGGTCGGGCGCGCTTCGCGCTTGAAGAAGCCGCCGGGCACTTTGCCCGCAGCATAGTATTTTTCCTGGTAATGCACGGTCAGCGGGAAGAAGTCCTGGCCGGGCTTCTGCTGACGGGCAAAGGTCACGTTGGCCATGACCGAGGTTTCGCCCAGCGTGGCAATCACAGAGCCATCAGCCTGGCGGGCAACCTTGCCGGTTTCCAGTGTAAGCGTCTCTTCGCCCCACTGCATCGATTTTTTCGAAACGTTAAACATCTAGCGTATCCTAATTGGGAGCACTCCCGGCCCTCCGGGTCTCCCGTTTGCGTGGCGGCCCCATTGCCGCCGGCCCCCTCTATCTTGCTTTCGCGTGCCGGGGCCTGGCACATCGTCTCAGACAAGCCCGCGCATACATGAGTTTGGGGTAAATTGAAAGGGAAAGCGGCAAGCGTCAGCCACCCTGGGCAGCAGTGTGCTGTGCGGGTTCCTTGGCGGGGCGTCGCGGCCCCGCCTGAAAGCTGTCAGTTGGTGGTTTCCAGCCCCTCGGGGCGTCCGGCAATGGCGAAATGCAAACCGTCTGGATCCATGAAATCCGCGGCAAAGCGGTTCACATCCTCCAGCGTGACCGCGTTGATACGGTCGTTGCGGGTTTCCACATAGCTGATCGGCAAATGGTCCATCTGCATACCCGCGAGGATTGAGGCAATACGGCCATTGCCGTCAAAGCGCAGCGGATAAGCGCCAGTCAGATAGGTCTGCGCATCCTTCAGCTCTTTCTCCGTCACGCCTTGTTCGGCCATGCGGCGCCATTCATTGCGGATCACCTCGACCGCTTCGGCCATCTTGCCGTTAGCCGAGGCCACCGATCCCATATAGACCGCCGCCAGATCACGCGGCACCAGATAGGAGTAAACCCCATAGGTCAGCCCGCGCTTTTCCCGCACCTCGGTCATCAGCCGGGTTTCAAAGGAGCCGCCGCCCAGGATCTGGTTCATCACATAGGCAGTGAAGAAATCCGGATCCTCGCGCTTGATCCCCTTTTGGCCGAACAGCGCCACAGATTGCGGGGTGTCGAAATCCACAACAGTGACACCGCCCGCGATAGTGACCTCAGCCGGGCCCGGAATCGGGTCGCCCTCTGCCGGCAAGGCGCTCAGCAGCTCATCCAGGAGCACACCAAGCTCCTCGGCGGTGATATCGCCCACCGCACTGACGTACAGTCTGTCACGGGCAAAAACCGCCTCATAGGCATCAAAAATATCCTGCCGGCCAAGCGCGGAAACGGTCTCCTGAGTTCCCTTGCCGTCACTGGCATAAGGGTGGTCGCCAAAAGCCATCCGGGAGAAGGCCTCGCCTGCGATTGTGTTCGGGTTCTTGGCATCAGACCGCAAACCCGCCAGCACCTGGGCCCGGACCCGGTCCAGTGCATCCTGGTCAATCCGCGGCTCAAACAGGGTCTGGCGCAAAAGGGCCACTGCATCCTTGCGGTTTTCGGTCAGGAAGCGGGCGGAAATGGACACTGAATCCTTGTCAGCATCATAGGAAAACTCAGCCGCCAAAGATTCCAGTGCGCGGGCATAATCCTGCGCCCGCAGATCACCGGAGCCTTCCTCCAGCAGTCCAGTCATCAGGTGCACCGCCCCGCGTTTGCCGGGGGCATCCAATGAGGTGCCGCCGCGAAAGCGCAGCTCAAGAGCGGAGAAGGGAATCGCGTGGTCCTCGACCAGCCAGGCGGTGATACCGCCGGGTGAGGTGACTTCTTCGATCTTGATCCCGGCCATAGCAGGCAGTGCCAAGCAGCAGGCCAGCAAAGACGCAGCGATAAATTTCAGCAAGGTCATTGTGTCACCTCCTGGCCGCGCGTCATCCAACCGGTGACTGACGTTTCAGGCCGCAGAACCTCATTGGCGGCGGCGATGATCTCATCCGCCGTGACCGATTGCAGGATCTTCGGCCAATCCTGCACATCCTGCACTGTCAGCCCGATGCTGAGCGCCTGGCCATAGCGGTTGGCAATTCCGTTCACGTTGTCGCGGTCATAGATTTCAGCGGCGCGCAGCTGCAGCTTGATGCGCTCCAGCTGGGCTTCGTCCACTCCTGCTTCCAGAAAGCGGGCGATAGTGGCATCCAGCGCCTGCTCGGCCTGATCCATGCTGACACCCTCAGCCGGAACCACAAGAAAGGTGAAGGACGTATCATCCAGCGAGCTGCCCGAATAAAAGGCACCGGAATAGACGGCGACCTGCTGGTCGAACTGCAGCGCATTGGCCAGGTAAGAAGTGCTGCCGCCGCCCAAGAGTTCGGCCAGCAGGTAAAGTGCTGCAGCTTTTTGCTGGGCGCCGCTGTCGCGTTCAGGCGCCAGATAGGAGCGTTGCACATAGGGCTGGGCAACCCGCGGATCCTGAAAGGTGATGCGACGGGCTGCCGTCTGCGGCGGCTCCTGGCTGCGGAAGCGTTCCGGCAAGTCAGGGTTGGCTGGGATCGCGCCATAATACTGCTCAGCCAGCGCCTTAACATCTTGCGGCTTCACATCGCCGGAGACCACCAAGATGGCGTTATTGGGCGCATAATAGGTGCGGTAAAAGGACAGCGCGTCCTCCATATCCAGGCTTTCCATCTCGTGGCGCCAGCCGATCACCGGCTGGCCGTAACGGTGATTCAGATATTGCACCGCCTGCAGCTGTTCGCGAAACAGGGCCACCGGGTCATTGTCGGTGCGCTGGTTGCGCTCTTCCAGGATGACCTCACGCTCGGTGGCGATATCTTCTTCGCCGAGCCGCAGATTGGTCATCCGGTCGCTTTCCATCTGCATCATCAGCTCCAGCCTGTCGGCGGCGACGCGCTGGAAATAGGCGGTGTAATCATAGCTGGTAAAGGCGTTGTCCTGGCCGCCATTGGCGCGCACGGTGGCCGACAGCTCACCCGGGGCAAGCTTGTCGGTGCCCTTGAACAGCAAATGCTCCAGGAAGTGGGCAACCCCGGACTGGCCCGGCGGCTCATCCGCGGAGCCGGCCCGGTACCAGACCATCTGCTGCACCACCGGCGCGCGATGGTCCTCAAGCACCACCACTTCCATGCCGTTGTCCAGGGTGAACGCGGTCACCGCCTCATCTTCTGCCCATAGCGGGCCAGTCAGGGCAGCAGTCAGCGCTGCGGCGGCCAATGTGATCCTTTGGATCATCTGGCATCCTCCAATTTCTGCACATTTGCCCTTGCCTGGCACAGTGCGGTTACTGCTCGTTTATTTAATGCAGCCACAATTCGCCACCCATTGCCAGCAGAAAGACTGCTGTCAACCTACGCTGCTGCTGGCGTCTTACAAGACTGGCTGGCAGAAAAGTGAGGATCAGAAACCGTCAACCGGCGGTGCGGATGGGGTAGCAGCCCCGGCACGGCGGAATTGTTCGTTGGCGGCATGCGGGTCCAGCGTCTGCTTTTTGTAAAGCTGCTCGTAGCGATCCACCGGCAACAGTTTGATCCTACCCACACGGCGATTGCGGTGGCGGAACTTGGCGTCCTCTTCGGCGACCGTTTCGCGCACGCCCGGTTCCACACCATAGCGGCTGGATGCTGTCACAAGGGCCGCATCGCTGGACGGAATGCCGCTGCCAGGAACCAATGCGCCAGGTTTGCCGCCCAGGGCAGCAACTGCTTCTGCCTGCGGATTGGGATCCGTTAGATTGGCGCCGCCCGGCGTCGGGGCCGGCAGGCTGCTGTAGCTTTCCGGCGTGCTTAGCGGCTTGGAGGGCAGAACCAGGAATTCATCCGGACCGGTGCCGGGCTTCTGGATGAGGCGCAGCCCCTTTTGCCCGCAGCCGGCCACCGCCAGCGCGCCTGCCAGAACAATCACTCCGAACGGGATCCGCATTACCCCAAACTCCTGCCTGTTTCTCAGCGCTTCTAGCGCAATTGCCCTGCGAGGTCTACGCAGGCTTTTTGCGCCGCCCATCAAAGTAGATCAGCCCTGCTGCGCCTGCAAAGATGAAGATATCGGCGACATTGAACACAAACGGGTTCTGGATGCCGCAGCACGATGTGTTCAGGAAATCCAGCACGTATCCGTACAGCAGCCGGTCTGCGACATTGCCCAGCGCGCCGCCGATCACCAGCCCGGCCGAGAGCTGCATGCCCCGCGACGCCTTTTGCGCGCGGGCGATCCAGATCACAAGGGCCAGGCAGATCGCCAGTGACATTCCGATCAGAATCCAGCGTGACGCCTCATCTCCGCCGCCGAACAGGCCGAAGTTGATGCCGGTGTTCTCTCCGTAGCGGAAGTTAATAAACGGCGGCAGCACGTCGATCCGGTGGCGCTGGTCCAGCCCCATCCAGTGGATTACCAGGTATTTACTTGCCTGATCCGCCAGAAACGAAAGGCCGGCGCCCCAGATCATCCAACGTGCTGCCATTGTCTTAGCTCTGCCTGCTTAGTGGCGGAAGTGGCGCATGCCGGTGAAGACCATGGCCAGGCCCGCCTCGTTGGCCGCCTTGATCACCTCGTCGTCACGCATCGAGCCGCCCGGCTGAATGACGCAGGCCCCGCCTGCAGCTGCAGCTTCCAGCAACCCGTCCGCGAAGGGAAAGAACGCATCCGAAGCGACTGCGCAGCCCTTGGCGAGGCTTTCTTCCAGGCCCAGTTCGGCGGCCATACGGCCTGCCTTGGCGGCGGCCACATTGGCGCTGTCCAAGCGGCTCATCTGGCCGGCGCCGACGCCAACGGTGGCGCTGTCCTTCACATAGACGATGGCGTTGGATTTGACGTGTTTGGCAACTTTCCAGGCAAACAGCATGTCCTGCATCTGGGCATCAGACGGAGCCTTTTCGGTCACCACCTTCAAGTCCTCCATGCCGACGTAGCCCACGTCCTTGTCCTGTACCAGCATACCGCCGGCCACCTGTTTGTAGGCGGTGATGGCTTTGCGCGGCTCGGGCAGACCATCCGTCAACAGCAAGCGCAGGTTCTTTTTGGCGGCAAAGACCGCCTTAGCCTCCTCCGAAGCACCGGGCGCAATCACCACTTCGGTGAAAATCTCGGTGATCTTGGCGGCGGTTTCGGCGTCCAGCGGCTGGTTCAGCGCGACGATGCCGCCGAATGCGGAGGTGCGGTCACAGTCGAAAGCCTTTTGATAGGCCTCGGCCAGGGTCGCGCCCTTGGCCACGCCGCAGGGGTTGGCGTGTTTGATGATCGCGACGGCGGCGCTGTCGGCGGGGTCGAACTCCGCCACCAGCTCATAGGCTGCGTCAGTATCGTTGATGTTGTTGTAGCTCAGTTCCTTACCCTGCAGCTGCACGGCGGTGGCCACGCCGGGACGGTTGGAACCATCGGTATAGAAGGCCGCTTCCTGGTGGCTGTTTTCACCGTAACGCAAGGTCTGCTTCAGCTCGCCGGCAAAGGCGCGGCGGCGCGGGGTCTTTTCTTCGATTGCCGTGGCCATCCAATTCGACACAGCCGCGTCATAGGCAGCCGTGCGGGCATAGGCAGTCTGCGACAGGCGCTGGCGGAAGGCGTAGGAGGTCTGGCCATCGTTGGCGTCCAGCTCTGCCAGCAGTGCCTCATAGTCCTGAACGTCGGTCACAACGTTCACGAACAGGTGGTTCTTGGAGGCCGCACGGATCATTGCCGGGCCGCCGATGTCGATGTTCTCAATCATCTCGTCATAACCGGCACCGCGCGCCAGCGCCGCTTCAAACGGGTAGAGGTTCACCACCAGCAGGTCGATGGCGCCTATGCCATGTTCGTTCATTGCGGCAACATGGGTATCATTGTCGCGCAGCGCCAGCAGGCCGCCATGCACCATCGGATGCAGGGTCTTCACCCGTCCGTCCATCATCTCCGGAAAACCGGTCACTTCCGAGACATCCTTGACCGTTAGGCCGGCTTCACGCAGCGCCTTGGCAGAGCCGCCGGTCGACAGCAGCTCAACACCGCGCGCAGACAGCGCCTTGCCCAGCTCGATCAGGCCGGTCTTGTCGGATACGGAAAGCAGCGCACGGCGTACGGGGTGAAGGTCGGTCATGGCAGGGCGGTCCTTTTCAAAGGCTCAGTCAAACGTCTCGGGTTCGTCCCGGTTCAGGTCTCGCACGGCAATGGCAGTCTCCTGCGCTTTGCTGAGCGTCCACCGGATGCGCGTCGCATAACCCATCGCGCGTCCGGATAAAACGATCTGCTTTGCCGCACGCGGCTTCAAGCGGGTCTTTTCCAGGAAAACGCTCGGCTCCAGCCGCAGCCGGCAGGTTCCGTCATGGCGGAACACCCAGATTTCCCCGCTCTTGAGCGCCATGGATACCGCGGTGCCGCCCAAGTCAAGGGCCGCGTCCACCTCAGGGTGCAGATGCAGGCGGAGGTCAAAGCCGATGCCGCCCTCAGCGTTGGAATCCCGCACCTTGGTGAACTGACGCTTGGCAGCATCGTCCAGCGCCACCAGCATGTCTTCGCCGCTCAGGGCCCGCCCGTCAAACGCCAAATCCAGGGTGCGCGCATGGGTCAGCCCGAAATGAGAAGTATAGCCATTGTGCCCGCCCTGAAAACGGCAGCCATCAGCCAGGTCTCTGACCTCCAGCGGCACCTCATCAGGCGCTTCGATCAATTCCTCATGGCCGGTGGTTTTATGCGGCGCGGCCAGCCGGGCGCTGGAGTGCCCCTCAATACACAGCGTGGAATGCGAAGGCGTGGCGCGCCCGGCCCGGCGCCATTCGACGCCAAAAGTTTCGCCCGATCCGCAATTCACAATCAGAGGCCGCCGCCCTGATGTCAGCTCAAACGCCAGGGTCGAGGCGTGGCCATAGTTCGACGCCTTGCCCTTGGGCGGCGCCGAGGCATCGACAAGTACCGAGGTCCGCCGCGCAGACAGCCGGGCAAACCCCATTGCCAGCCCATCCGCATGGCGCTCAGCCACATGGCTGGCCGCGAGGGCATGGTCCAGCCGCCCCTCCAATCCGCGGCCGCCGCCATGAAACCGTGCCAGCCCGCCATCGCTGTGGCGCAGGGTGCGCAAAGTGGGGGCGATCCGCTCGATCGCATTGATATGCGCAGGCGGCACTGCGCGCCCGGCTTCATGCAGGGCAGCCGCAGCCCAGGTCAGCAGGGTGAAAACCTCCAGCAGTTCCTCAGGGTTGCGGGTTGGCAGCCCGCCCTGGTCATCAATCTGCGCCTCGCATTCTGCGGCCAGCGCGCGGACCGCCGGGTCCGCCAGCTCTTCGCGCCCCTGCAGGGCAAGACCGGCATAGATCAAGCCGCATAATGCCTCGAACCGGGGCAGGCCCGGCGCGGCCCCCTGCCAGCGCTGTGCCAGGAACCAGGTCTGCTGTGCCAGTGAATGATAAAAGGCTTCGGTCTCGTCTTTTTCCTTGCCGCTGAGCAGGAACAGCGCGTGGTTGATCCAGCGGATCACCCGCCGCCCGGTCAGATCGGGCAGCCAGGCCAGCCCGCCGCTGCGTCCGTGCTGTTGGATCCAGCCCCAGACCCATTTCTGCGCTTTGGCGCGGGCCTTGAAATCCCCGACCGCTGCCAGGTCATCGAGCCAGGAAAAACCGTGCCGCTCCGCATCGAAAGCCGCATCCGGCGCGGCGACCTCCCACAATCCGGTGTCAGGCGATTCGACCAGGTACCCGGCAAACAGCAGGTTGCCAGCCACCAGCTGACGGCCACGGGCAAAGCTGCCGATGGTGCGCGGCTCGGGCTGCGAGACAAAGCCGGTAGCAGCCGGCTGGCTGCGCGCCCGCCAAGCGTAATAGCTGTTCAGCAGCCGGGTGCCGCGGCCGGCCATTCTGTCAAAAGTGGACATGCTCTTTTTGCCTCACGCCGGATTTTGCCAGGGCGTTTTGGCGCGAGCATAACGCGAGGGGCGGATCAAGTCACCGGCGAATACCGGGGACGCCCCAGGGTCACGCGGATTTGCGCAAAAGGGCCATGTAGAACCCGTCCATACCGCCGCGTTCCGGCCAGTAGTCGGGGCGCAAGCGCAAGCCGCCCTCTTCGCTGATCCAGTCCGGAACCACGCCGGGCACCTGCAATCCTTCGCGGTCGACTGACATCTCCGGGAACATGTCCAGCGCTTCCTCCACCTGGCATTCGCCCTCATCCGGCAGCAGGGAGCAAGTGCAGAACATCAGCCGCCCGCCAGGTTTCACCAGGGTCCAGGCGTGGGCCAGCATCTGCGCCTGCAGTTCGATCAGGGCGCCAAAGTCACTGCCATCTTTGGCCTGCGGCAAGTCCGGGTGGCGGCGGATTGTGCCGGTGGCCGAACAGGGGGCATCCAGCAGCACGGCATCGAACTGGCCCTGCTGTTCCAGTGCATCGCCCACAACCAGCTCCGCTTGCAGTCCAGTGCGGGTCAGGTTTTCCTGGAGCCTGGACATCCGGTTTTGGGAGACATCCACTGCGGTCACCTTGGCACCCGCGGCCGCCATCTGCATGGTTTTACCGCCCGGCGCTGCACAAAGTTCCAGCACATTCTCACCTGGGCGAACATTCAGAATGCGGGCGGGCAACGCGGCGGCAGCATCCTGGATCCACCAGTCGCCGGTCTCATATCCCGAAAGCGCCGATACCTGCCCGGCATTTGCGATCCGCACAGAACCGGTGGGCAAGATTTCCCCGTTCAAAGCGCTCAAGTCCGAATTGGGTTTAGCCGTCACATCCAGCGCGGCACCGGCGTAATGCGCGGCCTCCATGCCCAGCATCGCCTCCGCTCCCCAGGCCTGCACCAATGGTTTGCGCAACCAGTTCGGCAGGCGCGGCACACGCAGCTTGGCCCATTCCCCCGGGCCGTCCTCTGCCACCTTGCGCAAGACCGCATTGACCAGCCCCTTGAGCTGCCCGTGGCGGCGGTGCTTGGAGACAATGGCCACCATAGCATTCACGACACCGTGCGCCGCGCCGCCCGAACACAGTTCCACCGTTCCCAGCCGCAACACATTCAGCACAGTTATTGGCGGTGTTTTCTTCAGATGTTTCTTCAGCACCCGGTCAGCGCGTTCCAGGTTGCGCAGGGTTTCCCCAGCCAGCCGCTGCGCCCGTGCCCGGTCTTCCGGCGCCAGCTTCTCCAGGGCACCTGCGGCATAGCATTCCGCCAGCAGCCGCCCCTCTCCCATAACCTGATCCAACAGGTGTACCGCGGTGCGGCGGGCGTGATTGGCGTCTGACATCTGGCAACTCCTCAGGGCGCGGCTTGTTTGCGCGGGACAGGGGCGTATATCATGGGCCAAGCATAAAGGAACCCGCGATGAGCGACGATACTCCACTTGGTACAAATGGCCTGCCTCCCGCCGCCCTGCGCGCATTGGCCGAAGCCGAAGAGCGCCGCAAGGCCGCTGCGCTGCAGGAGCCGCGCCCCAAGGAGCTGGGCGGACGCGATGGACCCGATCCAGCCCGCTATGGCGATTGGGAGAAAAAAGGCATCGCCGTCGATTTTTGAGCCGCGGCCGGGGGCTTTGCCCCCTCGCAGGCGCTGCCTGCTCACCCCCAGAGTATTTTCCCAAAGGTGAATGACCTTCATCTTTTCAAAAATACTCACATCCCGCTGCCGGCAGGCGGCTTTGCCGCCGAGAGGCGAGGAGCGGCCACTCGGGGCCGCATTTCAGACCTCAGAGCCCCAGCACATCCACCATGTCATATTGTCCCGCCGCCTTGTCCTGGCCCCAAAGCGCAGCCTTCAGCGCGCCGCGGGCAAAGATGGCGCGGTCGGTCGCCATATGGCGCAGCACGATGCGTTCGCCAGCGGCGGCAAACAGCACGTCATGCTCGCCCACGATGTCACCGCCGCGGATGGCGGTGAAACCGATGTCGCCGCGCTTGCGGGCGCCGGTGATGCCATCACGTCCGGAATCGCGCACATCTGACAGATGAACGCCGCGGCCTTCGGCTGCGGCTTCGCCCAGCATCAATGCAGTGCCAGACGGAGCATCGACCTTGTGGTGGTGATGCGCCTCGATCACTTCGATGTCGAAATCCTCGTCCAGCGCCGCGGCGACCTTTTTGGTCAGCTGTACCAGCAGATTCACACCAAGGCTCATGTTGCCGGCGCGCACGATCACTGCGTGCCGGGAGGCCGGCTCCAATTGGGCGATCTGCGCATTCGTCATGCCGGTGGTGCCGATCACATGCACCGCGCGCGCTTGGGCTGCCAGCTTGGAAAAGTTCAACGTCGCTTCCGGCGATGTGAAATCAATCACCGCCTGCGCTTTGGAAAAAGCCTCCAGCGCATCCGACGTGACGGTGACACCAACGGGCGCCCCGCCCATTGCTTCGCCCGCATCGCGGCCAACCCAGGCATGCCCTTCACGCTCCACCGCGCCGGTCAGCCTGGCCTTATCGCTTTCCAGCACCGTCTTGATCAGCATCTGCCCCATGCGGCCTGATGCGCCGGTAATCACGATCCCTGGTTTGCGGGTCATTGGCCCATTCCTTTTTCAATCTGGTTCAAGCTGGATTTTTCCTACATTGCCGGGCAGCGCTTGGCAAAGCCCGCAAACCGGCATAGATCGGAAATATGGCAAAGAACAAATTCCAAGATGGCCCCGGCCCTTCCCAGCGCCAGCTTCGCGTCGGCGAACTGATCCGCCGATCTCTCTCTGAGGTGCTGGCGCGCGGGGATGTGCATGACCCGGACCTGAACCGCATGTCGATCACCGTAGGCGAGGTGCGCACCTCGCCGGATCTGAAAATCGCCACTGCCTTTGTGCTGCCTTTGGGCGGCAAGGGACAGGAGGACGTGCTGAAGCTCCTCGCCCGGAACAAGGGTGAGCTGCGCCGCGCGGTCGGCAAGAAGCTGGGGTTGAAGTTCGCCCCGGATCTGCGCTTCCGGCTGGATGAGACCTTTGATCAGATGGACGATACCCGCCGGATGCTGTCCCAGGACGCGGTGCGCCGCGACACGGAAGAGTGATCCGCAAGGCCGCCTTGCTGCTGGCCGCGCTCTGGGCCGCCCCGGCCGCAGGCGCGGTGGAATGCAGCGATGCGGCCTATGAAGGCAACCGGTATTCGATCTGCGAGGTGGATGCATCACGGGAGCAGCTGCGGCTGTTCCTGCGCGATGGCGACGGGCAAGTCTACGGGCATTTTTCCACGCTGGACACGGCGCTGGCGGAAGACGGCAAAGCGCTGGTATTTGCCACCAATGCCGGGATGTATCACCGCGACCGCTCGCCCGTGGGTCTTTATGTCGAAGACGGCGCCGAGGAAATGCGGCTGGTAACCAATGCAGGCCCTGGCAACTTCGGCCTGCTTCCCAATGGCGTCTTCTGCATCCGCGAGGGCCGGGCTGATGTTTTCGAAACATTTGCTTTCGGCAAAGCCGCCCCCGCCTGCGCCTATGCCACCCAATCCGGGCCGATGCTGGTGATCGATGGAGAGCTGCATCCGCGCTTCCTACCGGATTCGGACAGTTATTATGTGAGGAACGGGGTCGGCACCTCAGCCGATGGCCGCAGCGTCGTCTTTGCCATCTCGCGCAATGCGGTGACGTTTCACCAGTTCGGAAGCCTGTTCCGGGATTACCTGAAGCTGCCAAACGCGCTGTATTTCGACGGCAATATCTCGCGCCTGCACGCGCCTGAGCTGGGCCGCAGCGATGCGGGCTTCATGATGGGGCCTGTTGTGGGCGTGGTCGAGGACGCAGCTGCCGGCGAATAGCCCTCTTAACCCGGGCGTTTTCGCATCTGCCGCACCATCGGAATCGAGTAGATAACCAAAGCCGCCCAGATCATCGGGAAGGCGATCATCCTGGCACGTCCGAATTCCTCGCCAAACAGCAGTACCGCAGCCAGCATGATCATAGTCGGTGCGATGTATTGCAGGATTCCCATGGTCGACAGCCGCACCAGCTTGGCCCCGTTGGCATAGATGATCAACGGCACCGCGGTGACAACACCGCACCCCAGAAGCAGCGAGGTGTCGCTGAAAGAGGTGCCAAAGCTGCTGCTGCCGGTCGCCGCGAGATAGGCAAAATAGCCCAGCGCCGGGAACAGCAGGATCAGTACCTCCAGCAGAAAACCCTGATTGGGGCCGATCGGCAGCGATTTTTTGAAAAACGCATAAAACCCCCAAGTCAGCGTCAGCCCAACCGAGACCCAAGGCACGCTGCCGGCTTCGACCGTCAGAACCACCACTGCAGCAGCGGCCAAAGCAACAGCGGCCATTTGAGCCTTGGTGAGCGGCTCACGCAGCAGAAAGGCGCCCAGGGCAATGCTGAACAACGGATTGATATAGTAGCCCAATGCCGCGTCCAACGCCCGGCCAGAGGCAATCGACCACACATAGATCCCCCAATTCACCGAAATCAGCGCCGCAGTGATACAGGTCATGCCCAGCATCCGGGGGTTTTTCAGCGCCGCCTGCAGATCCCTTGTCCGCCGCAGGATGAGCAGAAGCGCCCCTGCGACGGGCACTGACCAGATCACCCGGTGGGTAACAACCTCAGCTGCGGGAATATGCGACAGCGCTTTCATGTAATGCGGCAAAAACCCCCACATCAGGTAGGCCGCAATTGCAAAAGCCAGCCCGCGGGGCGTGTCTGTGATTTCGAAGGCCGGCTGTGTCATGCGGAAGTTCCTGTCCAGAACACTGTTATGGCTGGTTTTGACCGGGTTGAAACTTTGTTTTCCGTGATAACGGGTATTCGCTGCATTTATGGGTCTGCCGGCATGCCGTTCCGGACTCATTACGCAACAAAACGGCCCCGGAAACCGGGGCCGCAGTGCAAATTGGGGTAAGCAGTTTGGGCTAAAACCGCCCGTCAGGCTTCAAGCGACCGGCGCAGCATCTCCACATCTTCTGCGATCTGGCCGTCAGTGGTCTTCAGCTCCTCGATGCGCTTCACACCATGCATGACAGTGGTGTGGTCGCGTCCGCCAAAGCGACGGCCGATTTCCGGCAAGCTGCGGCTGGTCAGCTGCTTGCACAGGTACATCGCCACCTGACGCGGGCGGGCGTAAGAACGCAGGCGCTTGGGGCCGATGATGTCGGACATGCGGATATTATAGTACTCGGACACCTTGCGCTGGATCTCTTCGACAGTGATCTTTCGCTCGGAGGCCCGCAGCACGTCGGCCAGGCAGTCCTGGGTCAGATCCATGTCGATCTCGCGGCCTACCAGCGAGGCAAAGGCGAACAGGCGGGTGAGAGCGCCTTCGAGCACGCGCACATTGGTCGAGATGCGGTGTGCCAGGAATTCCAGCACGCCAGCGGCGATGCTCAGGTCCGGATAGGTTTTGCGCTGGTGCTCCACCTTGGTCTGCAAGATGCCCAGGCGCAGCTCATAGTCGGTCGGGTGCAAATCCACCACCAGGCCGCACTGCAGGCGGGATTTCACCCGGTCTTCCAGATCCTTGATCTCGCCCGGGGCGCGGTCGGCAGAGATGATGATTTGCTTATTCTGATCCACCAGCGCGTTAAAGGTGTGGAAGAATTCCTCCTGGGTGGAATCCTTGCCGGCGATGAACTGCACGTCATCCACCATCAGCACGTCAACCGAGCGGAACAAGTGTTTAAAGTCCATCATCTTGCGCTCGCGCAGCGCTTGCACAAAGCGGTACATGAACTGTTCCGCCGACAGATACAGCACGTTGAGCGACGGGTTCTTTTCCTTCAGCTCCCAGGCGATGGCGTGCATCAGGTGGGTCTTACCCAGACCGACTCCGCCATAAAGCACCAGCGGGTTGAAGGTGACCGGGCCGCCTTCGCCAACGCGGCGCGCGGCAGCATGAGCCAGTTCGTTCGGCTTGCCCACGACAAAGCTGTCGAAGGTAAAGCGCGGGTCCAGCGGAGCCGCCTGCAGCGCTTCAAGCGTGTCCTTGCCACCTGCCGATGTCGGAACAGCAGCGGGTGCTGTCATCACCGCCACGTCGCCCTGTGCGCCGCCATAGGCATCAGCCGCTCCGGCGGTGTCTGCAGGACGTGCCGGGCTGTTGGCAGCAACCCGGAAGGCCAGGCGCTGGACCGGCTCACCGGACATGGCCAGCTCATGCAGAATCAGATCCGCAAAGTTCTGGCTGACGTAGTTCCCCATGAAATTCGTCGGCACCTTGAAGACGGCAACGCCGCCGTCCACGGTGTCAAACTCCAATGGCTCAATCCAAGTTGTGAAATTGTTCTGGCCGACCGTCTTCAACAGCCGGTTTCTGAGCTGTCCCCATTTTTCTTCTGTCAT